>NZ_BNTL01000032.1:0-138058 GCF_022179005.1 Pseudomonas sp. PAGU 2196
CCGATTACCGGTCTGGGCAGGAGTTTCATGTCGACTATGCGGTGGGGTGGGGGCTGGGCAACGGGTGGGTGTTGGGGGTAGGTGGTTATTACTACCGCCAGACGACTGACGACCGCCAGGACGGCGAACGTATTGAAGATAACAAAGGGCGTAGCTTTGCCATCGGGCCGTCGATCAAGTACAGCGGCGAGGAAGGGTGGTTTGTGACGGCGAAATGGTCGAAGGAGACCGAAGTGCGTAACCGCGCCCAAGGGGACGCGTATTGGGTGAAGCTGACGTTGCCGTTTTGACTTTTAGGGAAACTGCCCAGCCTCTTGGGGGCAGTTCACATTGTGGGAGCGGGCTTGTCCCGCGAATGAAGCTACGCGGTGCATGGCACCGGCTTCGCCGGTGTTCGCGGGGCAAGCCCGCTCCCACAGAGTCGCCGCTAAATCAATGAGCAAGACAGTTGCTCCAACAGAGTCGCTGCTAGCTCAATGCGTTAAGTTTTGCTCTATGGGAGCAGGCAATCGATTCAGGCAACATCCACCAGCACGATCTCGCTGTCCTCGATGGCCGTCACCCGCAACACGTCCTCTTGCTCGATCGCCACCCCATCGCGCGCTTTCGCCTGCAGGCCGTTGACCTCTACCAATCCCTTGGCCGGCACCAGGTAACCACGGCGCCCGGCATCGAAGCGGTACTCGGCGCTTTCCCCTGCACGCAGGGTCGCGGCCACCAGCCGGGCATCGGTGCGAATCTGCAAACTGTCTTCGTCACCTTCACGCCCGCTGGCCAGGGTCACGAAGCCTTCGCCACGCTCACCGGTGGGGAAAGGGCGGGTACCCCAGGTCGGCGCATCGCCCACTCGCTCAGGCACTACCCAGATCTGGAAGATCCGCGTATCGACGTCCTCCAGGTTGTACTCGCTGTGCACGATGCCGGAGCCTGCACTCATCACCTGCACGTCACCCGCTTCGGTACGGCCTTTGTTGCCCAGGCTGTCCTGGTGGGTGATCGCGCCTTCACGGACGTAGGTGATGATTTCCATGTCACGGTGCGGATGCGGCGGGAAACCGCTGCCGGCGGCGATCAGGTCATCGTTCCAGACCCGCAGGTTGCCCCAGTGCATGCGAGCAGGGTCGTAGTACTCGGCAAACGAGAAATGGTGGTGGGCATCGAGCCAGCCGTGGTTGGCGTGGCCGAGGCTTTCGAACGGTCGCAGTTGCAGCATGGTCGTGCTCCTTGAATCAGTGGAATGACGCCATGATGCGACAAAGAAAGATCGAAAATAAGCGTAAATATCGACTAATAAGAATCGAATTGATAGATCTTTAAGGCTGCGGATTTTTATCCGTTTCATCGCCTAATCCACTGATCTGCAAGCATTCGCTGGTGATTTTTGGTGGATGCGGCGAACATGGCACGCTGATTTTGTATTCCATCGGAGTGACCGTGGTCCACGAGCATCCCCAGGCGCCTGCCGACCTGACCCCACCTGCCCAGTTACCGTGGTTTCGCCGCCTGGCCGCCCGCCTTTTGGGGCGAGGCCTGACCCGCTTGCAAGCCCAGCATCGCGACTCCTGGTTCCTCGGCCACGCCACAGGCCAGCGCAGTGGCCATGCCGACGGGGTGCGCGAAGGCTTCGAGCGCGGGCGTGTGGAAGGGTACGAGGCGGGGCGCCAGGTGCTGGTCATCCGCGATACCCGCCCTGACACCGCCGCCGTACCCGGCCAGGACGACTACCTCTTTGACGATTGGCGCCTGCCGTTGACCGCCGAATTGAAGAAGCGCTTCAAGGCCGATGTGGCCCAGCGCCTGCCCGCCGAGGCGCAACCCAGCGCGGCCCAGTGGAAGCTGATTTTCAGCGACACGCCGTCCACCTGCGTGGTGGCGGGGGCAGGGGCGGGCAAGTCCACCTCGCTGGTGTTGCGCATTCTGCTGCTGCGCCATTACCTGGGTTACGAGCTGGACGCGATGACCGTGGTCACCTTCACCCGTGAATCGCGCAAAGACTTCATCAAACGCCTGCTGCAGGTGTTCGCCGTGTGGCAGATCGACCTGCAGCCCGCGCTGGCCCGCGAGCTGGTGCGCACCTTCCATTCGCGCATCTTGCCGCTGGTGCGCAGCCTGCCAGGCTTTGGCCAGGTGCGCGCGTTCGAGACACTGGGCAACGAGATGCCGGCGGGTCGCGAGGCCGAAGCCGAGAGCAACCCGTTCGACCTGCGCCTGAACGATGCGCAGCGCCAACAGCTGAACCTTTGCTACAGCAGCTTGCTGGGCGATAACCCGCGCTTTGCCGAACTTATTGGCCTGCTGCGCAGCGAAGCGCTGCAGCTCAAGCCGCTGGACCCTAGCCACCCGGACGTGCAAAAGCGTGCGCAGGTGACCCAGTTGGCCGCCCAGCGCGACGAAGAGCTGTGCGATGTCATCGAAGACCTGTGGTTCGCCGCAGGCGCCTGGCCGATCAAAGGCATCGAGCCGTGCCGCGACACGGTCGAAATCCGTGGTAGCCGCTTCCACGTGCATGGCCGCCTAGAGGGGCAGGGGGCTTGGGTGGTGCTGGGTTTCGACCCCGCGGAAAGCGCCCAGTACCAGCGTCCTGGCGCCAAGCTGGCGGTGCGTGCCGAGTGGGCGGTCAAGCGCACCCTTCTGCAGGCCTTCTGCGACAAACCGCTGATCTGGCTGGACAACTACGCGGCCGCGCGGCGCCTGGCGGCCTCCCTGGCCGGTGATGCGGTGGCCGGCCCCGGTTTCGAGTACAAGGTCAAGGGCGAACTAGCCCCGGCACCGCTGCTCGACGCCTTTGTCGGTGCCGCCAACTTCATCGAGAACCTGGGGCTTGATGTGAACAGCGCCGTGGCGGCGATGAGCTTCCCGTCAGGCGACAGCGACGGCCTGTTCTTCGAAGCCCTGGCGCTGTACTGGAAGGCCCTGGAGGCGCACCTGCTGGACCAGTCGCCGCCAGTGATGAGTTACAACCGCATGTTTGCCCTGTTTAGCGAGAACAACCCGGAAAACCTGCAACTGCTGCCCGACCCATTGCTCAGGCCCCTGGCGCATTTGATGATCGATGAGTTCCAGGACGTTTCGCCGCAAATCGTCAGTTGGCTGCGTGCCTGCCTTGCCGAGATCCGCCGGCGTGGGCCGTCGATGCACACCGGCCGTAATGCCCAGCATTCGTCGCTGTTGTGCGTGGGTGACGACTGGCAATCGATCTATGGCTGGCGCGGCAGTTCGCCGAAGTACTTCATGGAGTTCACCAAGGCCTTTATGTCACCGGCCAACACGCGGGTGATGATGGTCGAGAACTACCGGTGCCAGCAGCAGGTCATCGATGCGGCGGAATACCTGGTCAAGGGCACGCCCGCGATCACCGGCAAGAAGGCCCGCGCCAGTGGCCCGGCAGCCGAGTTGCCGGGTTCGCCAGTCAAGGTGTTCGATCGCGACGAGGCCGCGCTGGGCGAGACCCTGATCGAACATTATCAACGGGGCGAGACGGTGATGATGCTGTACCGCAAGGGCAGCGACAAAGCCCTGATGAACGACCACCTGCAGGCCGTGCTACACGCCGAGGCAGCACTGCCGGCCGAGCAACGCCGGCTGCGGCAGTTGACCTACCACAGCGCCAAAGGCTTGCAGGCCGATGCGGTGTTCATGCTTGGTGACTGCCAGTACCTGACCAGCTCGCCTTACAAGAACCAGGTCTATCGCCTGGCCGGCCTGGGTAAGGCCGGTGATGCCCAGGCATTCGATACCGCGCAGAAGGAAGAAGTACAGCGCTTGGCCTATGTTGCGGTCACGCGTGCGGTCAGGCACTGCTACTGGCACGTGGAAGCGGCCAACAGCGAAGCGCCGGCGGCGCCGCGTGCGTCGAGCCAGGTTGATGGCCGGCAGGCCTTCTTCGAAGACCTGCGCGGGCAGTGAGGGCGGTTTAACCGCCCAGGGTTTGCGCCTGGCGGGTGAGGCTGGCCAGCAACCCCGCCTCCACCGCTTGCTGTTCGGCGGTCAATGCACGCATGGCGCTGTCGAACTGCCCATCGTTGAGCGGCACGCGCTGGAGGTTGCCTTGATTGTCCACGGGCGACGTTGGGAGGGTGTCGGTCAACGCACTGATCACCGAACTGTCCAGGCGGGTAACGGCTTCCTGGGTTTCATCCAGGCAGTAGAAGAGGTAGTCGTGCCCCTGTCGCCAGAAGTCGGTGAGCAACATGAACTGCGCGGCATACTCGCGCTTCAGGTAGCTTACCCACCCCGGCTGCTCGATAAGCCATTGCAGCCGGGCATTGGTGTCGGTGTCAAGGGCGCGCACGGCGGCCTCGACCCTGTTGATGATGACCTGGTTGACTTGGGCCGTGTCACGGTAGCGCATGCCGTGGCTGGGCTCGGGGAAGTCTAGCGGCTCGGCCAGGGACTGGCGCAAGGCCAGGCGAATCTCGATATCGTCCACCAGGCCGTTTTGCAATTCACCGTCGGGGAACGCTGCGGGGTCATCCAGCACATCGTGAGGCGGCAGTGCTTCGTCGAATACATGGGCCTGCAGCGCCTGTTTGCGTAGCGACCGGCGGACACTGATGCGGTCAGCCAACTGGTTGACCTGATCGCGCCGGTACAGCTTGCGATACAGCGCCAGCAACTCGCCAGGGCGAGTACCGGCGCCACCCGCCGCCTCGTAGGCCAGCACTTCGATCTCCAGGGCACTGAAGGCGTCGGCTCCGGCATCCCCGCAGGTGGGCGGGAAGTCTTGGGCCACTGTGTTCAGGCGTTCGCGCAGCGCACTGTCCCCCGCCGCTTTTTCCAGCAAGGCCCAAACACGGTTACGCAGGCTCTGCGCATCGCGCTGTGCTTCAGCGGATTGGCTCAGGCGTTCCAAGACCCCTTGCAGGTCGTTGTTCTCCCCCTGCTCGAACAGGTCGCGCCAAAGTTGCTCCTGGGCGTCGCTCGCCGTGTTGCGCCAGAACGCTTGCCACTCGGGCATCGTCCCCGCGTGTTCAAAAACGTTGACGCCACTGGCGCCCAGACGTGTCCGTGTTTCGGCCTCCAAGTTGTTGTAGTTGAACAGCCAGCGGCGTTCAGGCAACCGCGCTGAGACATCTCGGGCAAACGGTGTACGCAGTACCCCAGGCAGGTCGGGCACGTTGTGGATGCGATTGAAAGACAGGTCAAGGTGGCGCAGCCGGTACTGCGGCTGGCTCATCAGGGTGGTCAGGCCTTCGGGCCATTGCTGCAGGTCGCAGCGGTGCAGGTTGAGGTGGCTGAGGCGGGCCATGAAGCGCAGGTCGGGAGCGACTTGTAGCGGGTTGAAATCCAGGTGCAAGACGAGTGGGTGGACCATGTCCTGGAAGCGTGCGGCAAGCCTTTCATCCAAGGTGATGTGATTGTTCCCCAGGCCCAGCGCGTCCAGGCGCAGACGGCTCAAAAACTGTAAACTGGCGTCATCCAGTTCCAGAAAATTACGGCGCAGATTGAGAATGCGCAGGCCCGGCATTGCGCCAATGGCTTGTTGAGCCGCAGGTGTGAGGGCCCGCAGAGCATTGCCGGTCAGGTTCAGATCGCGCAGCCTGGGAGCAGACCTCAGCGCCTCGAACAAGGCTTCGGCATTCATGTGCGGATTGCTGGTCACGTCCAATGCCTGCAGGTGAGGGAAGTTGGCCAGAAAAGCGCCTTCCAGGCGTTCCAGTCGCAAGCCGTCGAGCCGCAATTCGTGGATATGCGGCATGGCGGCAGTGATGGTTGGCAATTCGCGCATGTGAATACGCTCCAGCCATAACAGATTGCGTTGTTCCCCGCCTTCACGGCGGCAGGCGCTCATTAGGCGCTCGGCGCATTGCTGGCGGCCTCGTCGATCTTCCAGGTCTTGCGCGGTTTCGATCCAGCGGCCGAGATCACGGTCCAGGGTACGCTGCTCGGCTTCCCGACTGTTGATCGCTGTGCCCAGGTCGCCGGCCTCTGCCAGCTCGCTCTGCAACGCGCTGATTTGTGCATTGTCGAGCTCGGGGTAGAGCGCCCGCAAACGGCGCGCTGCCGCCCCCGTTTGACCTCGGCCACTGAGCGGGTAACCGAGCCTGCCGTTGGCCAGTCGAAGGGGCGAGCGGAACCCCGGTTTGATCGGCTGCTGACCCAGCAGGGCGGCACAGTGCTGCCGATCGGCAAGCGCGATCTCGAGCAGTTCGGCCGCAGTGGCAACTGGGTGTTCGGCCTGCAAGGCCTGCTGCAATCGTTGACTGTCAGCGTTGCCCAGGCTGTGCCGAAACAGACCGATGAGGGCCCGATCCAGCCTGGTGCGGGCTTGCAGCAGGCGCGCCTCTTCGCCGGTGCGCAGAGGCACTCGGCCTGCCGCCAGGCGCTGACGTTCAGTGCTGTTGGCATTGCCGAGGATTTCGTCGAGGGCGCTATACGGCAGGCCCGGGAACTGGCGGGCGAGGGTCTGCGCTGCTGGGCTCTGCGGTTGACGGCGGCTTTGCTGCATACTGTCGAACATCGCCTCGCGGCGGTTGGCCAGACGCTCAGCGAGCGTGTTGTTCAGTACCGAAGCGCGTTGTGCGTGTGGGGTGTCGCCCAGCATCAATTGCACTGTGGGCTCGGCCATCTGCGCCAGCACCGTTTGGCTCAGTGCGCCGGTGTCGAGATCGGAGCGGGTGATCTCGATCTCTATCTGGCCCGGTGCAACGGGTGGCCCATAGCGCACTGCCTTGCCCCACGGCTCTGGGCCTTCGAAGACTTTGAGCACGTGATCCTGCGGCCACTTCGGTAGGTTCAGCAGTTCGGGCAGCGCATAGTTTTTGTGGGCCGCGAGCGGCAGGCCGTGGCGTACGTGTTCTATGAGGGTGCCCACTTCGTTGTCCAATTGCAGGCGCAGCAGCGTGTCGACCAGCAATGCAGGGGGGCGTAAGCCGGCAGCATGGGCACGGCGCAGGCTGGCAGTATCGGTGCCGGTGCTGCGCAGGGCGGTGAGCAATTCCACATCGTCCAGCCCGTCGCTGCCATGGCCGAGACGGCGCAGCAGCTTCATGTCGTCCCATTCGTGGGCGTGTTCATGGGCCAGCTGCCAGCGGCCATCGCCGATCGGCCGCACGTGTGGCGCATAGGCCTTTGGGGTGTCGGGGTGACGCACGCGCCAGTGCTGCTCAGGGTCCTGGAACACTTCATAGAGGGTGCCCTCCAGCGCCATGTAGGCCTTGCCCTGGTGTTGATGAAGCCCGAGCGCATCGGGCTTTGCACCCTCAGCAAGCATCACATTGCTGGCATACGGTGCCATGTCCGGGTGCCACAGCAGTTCGCGGTCTTCCTGCCACACCGCCTTCAGCGCATCGACGAAACCGGACGCCTGGATAACCTTGGCGCCGGCGGCGAACCCGGCGATCACTGCGGCATTGATGGCCAACGATTGCACCTGCTGCAGCGCCTGCGCGGTGTCGCCTTCCTCCCAGGCTTCGAAACCGGTGAACACCGAACTCATCAGGTCATAGGCAAATACCCCGAGCATGGCGGTGTTCAAACCCGGGACGAAGAACGCGGCGACGTTGAGTACGTTCAACCCCAGTTCGAACCAATGTTGCAGTCGCGTGTTACGCGCTTTGGCGTCAACCTCGGCGGTGGGCACAGCGATGGTTTTGGCGTCGGCCTTCATACGTGCCAGGTGCGCTCTGTACAACGTCGGCCAGGGCGCATTGCCCAAAGGCGAAGGGGTAATGTGCAAAAGCGGATTGCGGCGCAGCGAGCGGTTGCCGGTCCCATCTACTTCGAACAGCATATGTTCCAGTTTGGCCGACAGTTCCACTTGCCGATCTTTGTAGGCGAACTGCAGCAATGCACGGCGGAATTCGCTGCGCTGCAGCCTGTGCCGCAGGTACTGCCCAACCGCCTGGACCGAGGCGAACTCGCGCACTGAGTGCTCGCTGTCGTCCGGGATGTAGAGGATGCAAGGGTTGCTCTGACGTGGCTCATCAGGCCCGATAAGCATTATTTCGTGCAGAGGGATACCGAACAGGCTGAAACGCCAGCAATGCAGCCTGTGTTCACCATAGGCCGGTGCGCTGACATTGCTGCACAGTTGCATCAGCGCGGTGCGTCCGCGTTCGCTCAGCAAGCCCTTGAGCCAGGCAACCTGCGCCTGCACCCGCAAGCACTCGCGGCTCGCTTGAATCGACAGGCGCTCGACCTCCAGCCGGTTCGCGCCTTCATGGGTCGCCTGCAGGTGGCCCTGGTACTGTTGGCCCAGGTCCAGCGCCCGGCACTGCTGAACGAAACTGGCCAGGCTCAGGCCCTGCAAGAGGGCGTCATCGCCGGCGGCGCGGGTCAGCCGGCTATAGGCACCGACTTCCGTGAGGCCCTCGAAGTTGTGCAGGGCGGCTTCCAGCAAGCTGCGCGGTTGCGGCGCGCCGACGGGGCGGGTTGCAAGCACATCTACCGGCTGCTCCGGCACCAGCGGGTATTGTGGGTCGGGCACGCCGACCCACGGGTTGTTGGTGAGCTCGAAGGGCTGGAACACGTACTGGGCCTGGTCCACCGCCACGTTCAGGCCCAAGCGCTCAGTCAGCAGCGGTTGGCAGAATTCGATGATGCCTTTGAAGCCTGACAGTGCCTGATGGAGCTGAGCGAGGCAGTTGTCGCGGGTTTCGACAAACCGGCGCAGTTGCAGGCGCTGCTCGGGTTCGGCGCTGGCGTACCAGCTGTAAGGCGTGCCATCGGCCGCCAGGTAATCCTTGCGTACCCGCTGCACGACGCGTTCGGCATGGCCGGGGTGCAGGGCTTTGCTCCATAGCGGCAGCGTGCGCGTGATCTGCGCGTGATGTAAGGGTGGGGTGCTTGTCATGGTGTCGACCTCTTGAGCATGGAGGCGATAGTCGACCCTTATCCGGATGCCGAGGGGCGGTAGATAATTGCCGGCAGCAGTCGGTCTCGCGCATGTACGGGTCGGTGAGGGGCCAGCAGTGCAGGTGCATCTGCGAGAGGGTGGGGTAGGCCATGGCGGCCGGTTTGCAGCCAAGGGGAGCTTCTATGCGTTCGCTGTGCGGTCCCAAGGATCATTTGCTTGACCTCGACGGTATTGAAATAGCGGTACGCACTTGGGGGTCGGAAGACGGTATCCCGGTGCTGGCCTTGCATGGGTGGCTGGATAACGCCGCCTCTTTCGATCGGCTCGGGCCGTTGCTCGACGGCTGTTTCGTGGTGGCGCCGGACCTGGTCGGCCACGGCCGCTCCAGCCATCGTCGCCACGACAGCGGCTATTACCTCTGGGAGCATGCCGAGGACATGCTAGCGGTGGTCGACAGCCTCGGCCTGGCGCACTTCCACGTGCTGGCCCACGGCATGGGCAGCGGTATCGCCTCGTTGCTCGCCGCCCTGTCCAGCGGCATTTCCAGCATGACCTTCCTCGATGGCATGGGCGCGCCGTTCACGGTCGCGGAGTATGACCGCGTGCAGCATCTGGCGCGCTCCTACCGGCTCAAGCGGATGGTCCAGCGCAGCCAGCTACAGGGTTTCGGTGAACCCGACGCGAGCCGCTTCGACACGATTGAAGCGGCCTTGCAGCAGCGCCGCCAGCGCTTGGACGGTGAGCTGTCCGAGGACGCTGCGCGGTTGCTGGCCCGTCGTGACCTGCTGCAGGTAGGCGACGGCTATTGTTGGCGCCACGATCCACGCTTGGTGCTGCCCGAACCCATGCCGTTGACCGAGCGAGAAGCCTGTGACCTGCTCAGCCAGATCCAATGCCCGCTGTATCTGATGTTCGGCCGACAAGGGGCCTTTAGCGGCAGCGCGTACGCCCAGCGTGAAGCGGCCTTGCCTGGCCATGCGCGGGTTTCATGGCACCCTGGCGGGCACCACTTCCACCTTGAGGCACCGGACCGGGCTTTGGTCGATCAGTTGCTGCGGCTGCTGGCACGTCATGAAGGTGGCCAGTTACAGCGCTTGGTCAATGAGTAGCGAGCACGCCGAATAGTGAGCTATGGTGGCGTCTGACCCTCGCGCACACGCCACAAGGAGTCCCCGGCATGCGACCGTTCGCCATCAAGCACATCGACCACCTCGTCCTGCGGGTCAGCGACCTGCCACGCAGCCTCGCCTTTTATGTGGACGTGCTGGGCTGCACGGTCAGCAAGGTGCGTGAAGACCTGGGCATGGTCCACCTGGCGACGGGCACTGCCATGATCGACCTGGTCACACTGGACGGTGTGCTGGGGCAGCCGGGTGGCGCCGCGCCGGGCGCAGAGGGGCGCAACCTGCATCATTTCTGCCTGCGTATTGACCCCTTCGATGAGCCGGCATTGACCGCTTACCTGCGCGCTAAGGGTGTGCGGGTGGAGCCTGCCGAGAAACGCTACGGTGCCGAGGGTGAAGGGCCGTCGTTGTACTGCTTCGACCCCGATGGCAACCAGGTCGAGCTCAAAGGGCCGGTGCCGGAGGCGTCATGACGGGTTTGCAGACGCGCGAGCACTGGATCGCCACGGCCCAAGGCACGCTGTTCGCCCAAGAGTGGTCGCCGTCGCAGGCGCAGGGTGCTCCCATCATTTTGTTGCACGATTCGCTAGGGTGTGTGGCCTTGTGGCGAAACTTCCCTGCGCAACTGGCGCGCAGCACCGGGCACCGGGTAATCGCCTATGACCGGCTCGGTTTCGGTCGCTCCGACGCGCATCCCGCCCGGTTGCGTCTGGGCTTTGTCGAGGCCGAAGCGCGCCAGGGCTTTGCGGCGGTGCGCGAACACTTGCATATCGACGCCTTCATTGTCTTTGGCCACAGTGTGGGCGGGGGTATGGCGGTGGGGTGTGCGGCAGCGTTCGCTGACCATTGCCAGGGGCTGATCACGGAGTCCGCCCAAGCCTTTGTCGAAGCACGGACGCTGGAGGGTATTCGTGCGGCGGATCTGCAGTTTGCAGAGCCCGGGCAGTTGCAGCGGCTGCGCCGTTATCATGGCGACAAGGCCGAATGGGTATTGCGTGCGTGGGTGGATAACTGGTTGAGTGAAGACTTCGCCGAGTGGAGCCTGGATGCGCTGTTGCCGCAGGTACATTGCCCCTTGCTGAGCCTGCACGGTGATAACGATGAATTCGGCTCCCAGGCTCACCCCGAGCGCCTTGTCGCGCTTATTTCGGGCCCCGGCGTGTTGCGGCTGATACCGGGCTGCGGGCATGTGCCGCACCGGGAACAGGCCGATGGGGTGTTGGCGGAGGTTGGGCGCTTTCTGCGATAGATTTCAGGTCAGATGCATGATCTTCAATAATGCACACAGTGCGCATCTGCGCCGTTCGTTCAAGCGCTCACCCGGCACTTGCCTGAACACTGGCGACTCCAACCTTTCTGGAGTCACCCATGCGTACCCTCTATGCCCCGGTCTTTTTTTTCGGTTTCATCAGCGCCGCGCTCTGGCTGCTCGCCAGTCATGCCAGCCCCTTAGGGTTGCTTCTGCTGCTGGCCGCCGCTGTCGGGCTGTCATTCACCTGTGAACGGTTGTTCCCGTACAAGGCAGCCTGGAACCAACCTCAAGGCGAGGGCAGTCGAGATCTT
Source organism: Pseudomonas sp. PAGU 2196 (assembly GCF_022179005.1). Lineage (NCBI taxonomy): Bacteria > Pseudomonadati > Pseudomonadota > Gammaproteobacteria > Pseudomonadales > Pseudomonadaceae > Pseudomonas > Pseudomonas sp. PAGU 2196. Next base: position 11,485 of record NZ_BNTL01000032.1, read on the forward strand.
TGCCATGCCCTGGTCAACGAATGCCTCAACATCGGCAGTGTGGCGACCATTCCGTTGCTGGCCGGTTGGCTACCGATGACGGGCCTGTGGCCTGCGCAGTGGCCGCTCGCGTTGCAGTTGCTGCTGGCCATGGCCGTGGCCGACCTGGGGATTACCTTGGTGCACTACGCCAGCCACCGCAGCCCGTTGCTCTGGCGTTTGCATGCGGTGCACCACAGTGTCACCCGTCTGTACGGTTTCAATGGCTTGATGAAACACCCCCTGCACCAACTGCTTGAAGCCCTGGCGGGCACGCTGCCGTTGTTGTTGGTCGGCCTGCCTTGGGACGTGGCATTGTTGCTGGCTTTCAGCGTGTCTATCCAATTGCTGCTGCAGCACAGCAATGTGGACATGCGCATCGGCTGGCTACGCCATGTGTTCGCCTGGGCGCCGGTGCATCGGCTGCACCACTTGAAGTATGGCAGCGCCGGCGACGTCAACTTCGCGCTGTTCTTCCCGCTGTGGGATCGCCTGCTCGGTACGGCCCTGTACCTGCCGGGCTATGCAATGGCGGACGATGACATGGGCATTGGCGACCGCCCCGATTACCCGCAGGCCTATTTCGCGCAGTTGCGTGCGCCGTGGGCCGAAGGCGACGCCCACCCGCCGGCGGTACTGCCTGCGGCACTGCGTTCGGCGTTAGGCGAGCGTTCGTAAGCGCAATTGGCGCAGTGCGGTGCTGGGGCTGAGCCCGAACTGGCGGCGGACGCTACGCGCAAAGTGCGCAGAGTCGGCAAACCCCGCAGCCAGTGCGGCGTCTGTGAGGCTGACGCCGCTTAGAGCCAGGCGCAACGCCACGCGCAGGCGCTGCCATAGCACCAGGCGACGGACCGACAATTTCAGTGCGCCGTTGAACAGCCGCTCCAGTTGGCTGATCGATAAGGCCGCGGTATTTGCCAGTTCACGTGCCGAAAGCGCCTGGTCGCCCAGGGCACGCACACGTTGCAGCGCTTTTGCCAGGCGAGGGTCGAGGGCCCGGCGCGGCCATTGCCGCAGGTATTCGGCCAGGCGCTGAGGGTGGTTATCGGCTTGCCGGCAAGCCTGGCCAAGGTCGGCCAGGCCGAAGGCAAGCGGCTCGGCGAATAGCGTCAGGCAAGGCACGCCATGGCTGATGATCGCATGCGGTTGCTGCGAAGGGATCATGACGAGCGCGCCGCTGTGGTACTGATCGCCAAGCTGTACCTCGACCTCGCCGTCGAGGGCGACCAGCACCTGATGGGCATAGTGGACATGGCTGTCGGTAGTACCGAGGGTACTTACCAGCAGGCAATGATCACTGCCCAGCCAGATCTCGCCTTGCCAGCCCATTGTCCGTTCGCTCATGCATCCCCCTGTGGCCGCTCGCCATCAAGGCGAGTGGATATCCCAGCAAAGCCGATTATGCTTCAGATACCTTGCTGCGATTCGAGGCGGCCTGCCTCGTCGTGCTTCGCGCAACCAATGCAAGCCCTAGGGCCTGGGTGCGACGGTGAAATGGGTGTGAGGTACTCCGGCCTGCGATAACGACAAGACGGAGGCAACCCATGGCGGTTCTCGACAGCGCATCCACGGGCAGTAGCGCGCCCCAACGCGGTATCACCCGGGAGGAGCGCAAGGTCATCTTCGCATCATCCTTGGGCACGGTGTTCGAATGGTACGACTTTTACCTGTACGGCTCACTGGCCGCGATCATCGCCAAGCACTTCTTCGCCGGCGTCAATGAAACCACCTCGTTCATCTTCGCCCTCTTGGCGTTTGCCGCAGGCTTTGCCGTGCGGCCGTTCGGGGCCATTGTGTTCGGCCGCCTCGGCGACTTGATCGGGCGCAAGCACACCTTCCTGATCACCATCGTCATCATGGGCCTGTCCACGGCGCTGGTCGGGTTGTTGCCCAGCTATGCGTCGATTGGTGTGGCGGCGCCGGTCATCCTGATCAGCCTGCGCCTGTTGCAGGGCCTGGCACTGGGCGGTGAATACGGCGGCGCTGCGACCTACGTGGCCGAACATGCACCCAAGGGCCGGCGTGGCTTCTTTACTGCCTGGATCCAGACCACCGCGACGCTGGGGCTGTTCCTGTCGCTGCTGGTGATCATGGCCTGCCGCACGGCCATGGGCACCGAGGCGTTCGAGGCGTGGGGCTGGCGCATTCCGTTCTTGCTGTCGATCCTGTTGTTGGCCATTTCGGTGTACATCCGCATGCAGCTCAACGAGTCGCCGGTGTTCATGAAGATGAAGGCCGAGGGCAAGGCGTCCAAGGCGCCGTTGACCGAGTCGTTCGCCCGTTGGGAAAACCTCAAGGTGGTGATCATGTCGCTGCTCGGCGGCACCGCCGGCCAGGCGGTGGTGTGGTACACCGGGCAGTTCTATGCGCTGTTCTTCCTGTTGCAGACGCTCAAGATCGACCCGCAGACTGCCAACTTGCTCATCGCAGGTTCGCTGCTGATCGGCACTCCGTTCTTCATCATCTTTGGCAGCCTGTCGGACCGCATCGGCCGCAAGAAGATCATCATGGCCGGTTGCATCATCGCCGCGCTGACCTACTTCCCGATCTTCAAGGCGCTGACCGAGTACGGCAACCCGGACGTGTTCGTCGCCCAGGAGCAGAACCCGGTCGTGGTGGTGGCTGACCCTGGCCAGTGCGCGTTCCAGTTCGACCCGGTGGGCAAGGCCAAATTCACCAGTTCCTGCGACATCGCCAAGAGCCTGCTGGCCAAGCGGGCGATCCCGTATTCGAACGAGAAGGCCGAGCCCGGCAGCGTAGCGCAGATCCGGATTGGCGAGCGGGTGATCCCAAGCTTTGATGGCCGCAGCCTGGCCGCCGCCGACCTCAAGACGCAGAGCGATGCCTTCACCGCCACCCTCGTCGGGGCGCTGAAGGAGGCGGGTTACCCCGAGAAGGCCGACCCGGCGAAGATTCACTACCCGATGGTGCTGTTGCTGCTGACCATCCTGGTGATCTACGTGACCATGGTCTATGGGCCGATTGCGGCCTGGCTGGTCGAGCTGTTTCCGGCGCGCATCCGCTATACCTCGATGTCGCTGCCGTACCACATCGGCAACGGTTGGTTCGGCGGCTTCCTGCCGACTGTGGCGTTTGCCATGGTGGCGGCGACCGGGGATATCTACTACGGCTTGTGGTACCCGATCGTGATTGCGCTGATGACGGCGGTGCTGGGGATCTTCTTCATGCCGGAGACCAAGGACCGCGATATCAGCCACACCTGAGTCAGGCCATCAAACCCGTGTAGGAGCAGCCTTGTGCTGCGAAGAGGCCGGTGATAGCAGCGAAGATCTCCGTTGCTATTCCCCGGCCTCTTCGCAGCACAAGGCTGCTCCAACCGAAGCGTGTGTGACCTGCCTCAGTCAAAATACCCCCGCAGGGTGAAGGCATACCCGGTATCCACCCCGGTGGCTTCCCTGCGGCTCCAGCGCTTCTTCAATACGAACTCGAACGCTGGCTCGTACAACCCGTCCCGCACCACCGCACCGCCGAGCACCTCCACGTCATACCAGCCATTGTCCAGCTCGATGATCGGCCGCCCAGGCGCCTGGTAGCGTGCCAGCAGATCGCCGAGGGCCTTGTTGGTGAAGTGCTGCAGGATGCGCCAGGTGTACAGCATCAACGCGCGGTGCTCAACGCGCAGTACGTAGCCGGAACGCTGATGCTTCAGGCGGCTACCCGGCTCACGCAGGGCAGGGGTGTGGCCATCGAGGGTGAAGATGATCCGGTAGGGCAGGTTATCGATGCCGGCAATGGGCAGCACCACGCCTTCGCGCACCGCCTTGTCACCGCTGTCGTCATGGGTGAACGCATGGGCCAGGTCGTCCGCCAGGTCGTTGTCTTGCTTGAAACGTTCGAGCAACTGAATGTCGCCGACCAGGAAGTAATCGATCAGGTCGTTGAGGACCTCACTGAATTCGTGGCGCATTTGTTTTCCTTGTTGGCTGCGCAAGTAAGCAAAGGCAACTATAGCGGACGGCGGGCCACGGGTGCCCGCCAGGCGGGGGGCCGTTAGTGTTTCTGGGCGATCTGGATCAAGTTGCCACAGGTGTCGTCGAACACAGCCACTGTGACCGGCCCTGCGGCCGTGGGCGGTTGGGTGAACTGCACGCCGGCCGCGCACAGACGGGTGTATTCAGCCTGGATGTCGCGCACGCCGAACGAGGTGACGGGGATGCCGTCCTGCTTGAGCGCAGCCTTGTAAACCTTGGCGGCAGGGTGGGCATCAGGCTCCAGCAGCAGCTCGACGCCGTTTGGCTCGTGGGGTGAGGTCAGGGTAAGCCAGCGGTGCCGGCCCAGGGGGATGTCATGTTTGGGCATGAAGCCGAGCACGTAGTGATAGAAAGCCAAGGCCTTGGCCTGGTCGTCGACAAGAATACTGGTGACAACGATCTTCATAGGCGCACACCGTTTTTTGGGACTTGTCCACTTTCATTAAAGACCTTTTGGGCAGCGCCGGGGTTCATTTCAGTGTGCAGGGGCTGGGGCATTTCCAGGTGGGTATGGGCGCGAGCAGGTTGTAGCTTGAATGGGCAATTCACATAAACCGGAGAAATGACCATGCAAGATGAACCGAAGAACGAATCGCCATCCCTTGATCACCTCGAGCACGTGGAGGAAGTGGTAACTCAGAAAACCGTATCGTGGCGTACCCGAGGTGTAGCCCCTGTAGTCCCTGCGCCTTGTGCACCAGGCTACAAGCACGTCGGTGACGAGTGCGTGTTAGCGAACATTCCCTTTGAGTGAGCCGCGTAACGGGGGGCGCATGGCGCCCCCCACTAAAAAACATACTCAAGCCATAGGTAAATCCTTCATCACCCAATCCCCCGGCAGCCAGGCGCCACGTTAAAGTGACAGGCAAAATACCAGCGCGCCCAGGCGGCGCCGGAGAGGTGCCTGTGGCTTCCTATACCTTGCGACAACTCAAGTACTTCGTCACCACCGTGGAGGCTGGCAGTGTCGCCGAGGCCTCGCGCCAGCTCTACATCGCCCAACCTTCGATCTCCACGGCCATCAAAAGCCTGGAGGAAAGCTTCGGCGTGCAACTGTTCATCCGCCACCACGCCCAAGGTGTGTCGCTGACACCCAGCGGCAAGCGCTTCTACGCCAAGACCAAATCGCTGCTACAGATGGCCCACGAGTTCGAGCAGAACGCCCTAGCCGATAACGACACCGTTGCCGGGCAAATCGACATCGGCTGTTTCGAGACAGTGGCGCCACTGTACCTGCCGCGCCTGATCGCCGGCTTTCGCGAACGCTACCCTGGCGTTGACATCCGCCTGCGCGATGGCGAGCAGCAGGACCTCATTCAGGGCCTGACCGCCGGCACCTTCGACCTGGCGTTTCTCTACGACCACGACCTGGACGGCACCATCGAGGCCGAGCCGCTGATGCCGCCGCAAAAACCCTATGTGCTGTTGCCCGAAAAGCACCGCTTTGCCGGGCAAAGCCAGGTCTCGCTGCGCGATCTCTGCCCCGAGCCGATGATTCTGCTGGACGTGGCGCCCAGCCGGACCTACTTCGTCAGCCTGTTCAACGAAATGGGCCTGACCCCGAACATCGTCTTCAGCTCGCCGTCGATCGAGATGGTGCGTGGGATGGTGGGGCAGGGGTTCGGTTTTTCGCTGTTGGTGACCCGCCCACATTCGGAATGCACCTACGATGGGCAGCGCTTGGCGATGGTCGATATTGCCGAACCTGTGGCGCTGTCGGGGCTGGCGGCAGCCCGCTTGAAGCGGGTTCAGTTGACCAAGCCGGCACAACTGTTCGTCGAGTTTTGCCGGGAAGAACTGGCCAAGTTCTAGTGTCTGCCGCCGACCTGACCTTGAAGTAGCAGAGGCTCAAGGGTTGACTTGGTACCCACGGCCTTGCAGGCAACCGCTGTACGCGCTGGCATGGGCCGAGCTCTGCGCTTCGCCCTGGGTACGCCGGTCCTGGCGGCGATCCTGGCGCTGGCGCATGCCGCCCACTGCCGCACCGGCGGCGGCGGTTTCACCGGCGCGGTTTTGCCGGTATTGCTGCTTGGCATCGTCGCTGGCCCGGTCGTACAGCTCTTCATGTTGATTGCCGCGAACCTGCGCACCCACGGCACCTGCAGCCGCGCCGGCCGCCGCGCCGCGTACACGGCCACCGACGTGGGCATCGCTGGATGTCGAGGCGCTGTTCGCGGCATTGGTGGCGACGGTATTGCAATCATTGATGTCCAGTTGCATCTGCTGGCTGCTCTGGCCTTTCAGTGGTACCACTGACTGCGCCTGGGCGGCAGGTGCTGTGCACAGCAGCACCAGCAGGTAACTCCATGTGAGCGAACGCATGGCACACCTCCTGTGGGCGTGAACCCCCTCTCACAGGATAGTCCGCCTGCGCGGCTTTTCAGCAGGGGTTGCGCAGCCCTTTGAGCATCAGTTCCGTGGCGTCCAGGGCCTGCTCCAGCCGTTGGCCTTGGCCCTCTTCTTCGGCAATCCAGAGTGCCGTTTCTGCCAGGCCGCCGCAGATCAGCGACGCCAACGCCTGTGGATTGGCCTGGGCGACCACGCCTTGCGCCATCAACTGCTCCAGCATGCTGCGCAGCGACGCGACGCAGTGCAGCTGCGCTTGCGGGGTAGGGGCACCCAATATGGCACGCCCATCGCGTAACACGATGCGCTGAATCTCCGGTTCGCGGGCCATTTCCAGGTAGGTGCGGCAGCGGTTGCGAAAGCCCTCCCAGGGGTCGCTGGCCGTGTCGGAGATCGCGTGCAGCCGAGCGTCCATTTCTGCGTCGATTTGCGCAATTACGGCGGCCAAAAGGCCCTTCTTGTCGCCGAAATGATGATAAAGGGCACCACGGGTGAGGTTGGCCTGGGCCGTCAGGTCGTCCATCGATGTCTCACCATAGCCACGTTCGCTGAAAACCTGGCGTGCAGTCTCCAGTAAGGTGGCTCGGGTTTGTTCCATGTCGGCTCGGGTACGTCTGACCATTGGGGCTCCTGGAAATGCAGCTTTACATTCAGTGCGTATGATAATAGGGTTTTAATCATACGGCTTGTATGTAAGTCGCTTTTTTCGATACGGAGAGTCGATCATGCTCAACCCCTACCGCCAGCTGTTCCAGGCAAAAGGCACGGCCGGCTTTGCCATGGCAGGCCTGGTGGCACGTTTGCCTTTGCCGATGACGGGCATCGGCATCATCACCCTGCTCTCGCAGCTACGCGGTAGCTATGCCCTGGCGGGGGCCGTGGCGGCTACGTTCGTGTTGACCTATGCGCTGATGTCACCGCAGGTTTCCCGCCTGGTCGACCGGCACGGGCAGCGCCGTGTGCTGCCCGCCGCTGCAGGCTTGTGTGTGATAGGCCTGCTGGTGCTGTTGGTTTGTACCTGGTGGCAAGCGCCCGATTGGGGGCTGTTCGTCGGGGCCGCGTTGGCAGGCTTCATGCCGAGCATGTCGGCGATGGTCCGTGCGCGCTGGACGGCGCTGTACCGGGACACGCCACAGTTGCAGGTGGCGTATTCCCTGGAGACGGTGCTCGACGAGGTCACCTTTATTGCTGGCCCGCCGGTTTCGGTGGGGCTCTGCGTGGGCGTACTGCCCCAGGCCGGGCCATTGGCTGCTGCGCTGCTGTTGGCGATCGGGGTGTTCGCCTTGGTCGCTCAAACCGGCAGCGAACCGCCCGTGGATGCAGACGCGGATGCATCGAAAGGGCAGGGCTCGGTATTGCAGCACTGGGATGTTCGGCTGCTGGCGTTGCTGATGGTGGCCATGGGCGTGATCGTCGGCAGCGTCGACATCGTCAGCGTGGCTTTCGCCGAACAGGCCGGCATGCCGGCAGCGGCCAGCGTGGTATTGGCGTGCTATGCCGTCGGTTCCTGCGCTGCTGGCCTGGTATTCGGTGCCTTGAAATTGCCAACGCCTTTGCACCAGCTGCTGTTGCTGGGCGGCATGGCGACAGCAGTCACGACCTTGCCGTTGCTGCTGGCTGACAGCATCTTCGGGCTTGCAGCTGCCGTTCTGCTGGCGGGCCTGTTCTTTGCGCCGACCCTGATTGTGGCTATGTCGCTGGTGGAGCGCAGTGTGCCCGCACAGCAGCTGACCGAGGGCATGACCTGGCTGCTGGCGGGGTTGAATGTCGGTGTCGCGCTGGGGGCGTTGGCGTCAGGGCAGGTGGTCGACCTGTTGGGCGCCAAGGCAGGCTACCAAGTCGCGGTGGTCGCGGGAGTGGCGGTCGCGTTGGTGGCGCTGTACAGCTATCGACGGCTGGGCACAGCGACGGGTGCAGCCTTGTCAGGCGCTTGAGCCCGGCGCAGTGGCACCTCGTGCAGCAACCACGACAAGGCGAATGCCACACTGGTAATCAGGCAGGCCATCAGGAACACCTCGTGCATGGCGGCGGAAAACGCTTCCAGGTAGGCCTGTTGCAAGGCGGCCGGCAATGCATGCACCGCGGTGGGTGACAGGCTGGCCGCTGCCCCAGCCTGGGTAGCGAAGTCGCCGCTCAGTTGCCCCAGCAACGCATGGGAAAACAATGCGCCGAACAGCGACACGCCGATGGAGCCGCCAATCGAGCGGAACAGCGTGGCGCCAGACGTTGCCACGCCCATGTGGCGAGGCTCGACACTGTTCTGCACGGCCAGGATCAGCACCTGCATGACCATGCCCAGCCCGGCACCCAGCAGGCCCATGTAGACGTTCATCAACGCCATGGGGGTGTGCAGGTCGAGCCGGCTGAGCAGGCCCAGGGCAATCACCTGAAGCAGGGTGCCGACGATCGGGAAGATCCGGTAGCGGCCCCAGCGACTGATCAACCGCCCGGTAATCGCCGACACCACCAGCAGGCCGCCCATCAAAGGCAGCATCTGCAAGCCGGCACTGGTCGGCGTGGCGTTTTTCACCACCTGCATGTACAGCGGCAGGAAGGTCACCGCACCGAACAGCGACACCCCGACGATAAAGCCGATCAGGCCGGCGAGCACGAAGGTGCGATGGCGAAACAGGTGCAGCGGCATGATCGGTTCGGCGGCGCGACGTTGTTCGAAAACGAAGCCGACCAGGCCGATCAGGGCGAACAACGCCAGGCACAGCACATCGAGCGAAGCCCACGGCAGCAGGCTGCCGCCCAGGCTGGTGATAAGCACCACGGCCGCCAGGGCGACGGTCAGAAAAAACGCACCGATGTAGTCGACCACGTGTTTGACCCGGGCCACGTGTGGCCGGAACACGCCGCCGATCACCAGCAGCGCGAGCAGGCCCAGCGGCAGGTTGATGTAGAAGATCCAGTGCCAGGACAGGTGCTCCACTAAAAAACCGCCGATCAGCGGGCCTACCACCGTCGCCAGGCCGAACACGCCCCCGAACAAGCCTTGGTAACGGCCGCGTTCGGCTGGCGCGATGACATCGCCGATCGCGGCCATCGCCACCACCATCAGCCCGCCGCCGCCCAAGCCTTGCAGGGCCCGGAAGGCGATCAGCTGGGCCATGTCTTGCGCCGCACCGCACAGCGCCGATCCCAGCAGGAACAGCACGATGGCAATCTGCAATACCCGCTTGCGGCCATACAAGTCACCGAACTTGCCGTACAACGGCACCACCACCGTGGACGCCAGCAGGTAGGCGGTCACGACCCAGGACAGCCAGCGCAGCCCGCCGAGGTCGCTGACGATGGTCGGCAGCGCGGTCGAGACGATGGTCTGGTCGAGGGCCGCGAGGAACATCACCAGCATCAGTGCGGCCAGCAGCAGCGGAATAGACGTGTGCGTATCCGCTGCGGCCTGCGCGGTGAGGGAGGTGTTATCGGCTGTCGAGTGCATGGGGCTGACCTGAACTGAGTGAGGCGTTCGTGGGGGCCGCGGTCCGTGCGTGATCAGTTGAAGCCCGCCTGGGCATACTGGCGGCCAACTTCCTGCAGGCCTGCCAGGGCGAAGCTGTACAGCTGGGCAGCCACTGCATCGCCGGGCATTTGAAGAATCTCGTGCAGCGCCCCGGAGCCACCGCGCGGGCCGATCAGCAGCATGGCCCAGGGCGCGGTGACGCAGAGGATGCAGCGGGTGAGGGCAGGGGCGTTCACGGGGATGGCGGTGATTTCGCTGAACAGCCCTTTCAGCAGCGCCAGCTTCAGCGGCGCTGCGGCCTGCAGGTGAGCCTGGCCGTGGGGGCTGGGGGCGAGGATTTCGGCGGCCAGCACACGCAGGTGCCAGTTGTCCTGGGCCTGCGAGGCCTTGCGAACCACCAGCTCTACCAATACCCGCAGTTTTTCTGCAGCCGGCTGTGTGCCCTGGGTGATCCGCTGCAAGTCGCTGATATCCAGAAAGCGCTGGCGCGCCTCGTCGAGCACGGCCAGGTACAGGCCATTGCGGCTGCCAAAGTGGTAGTTGATCGACGCCAGGTCGACCTCTGCCTTGGCGGCCACGGCCTTGTTGCTGGTTTCGGCATAACCGAGCGCGGCGAACAGTTCACCGGCGGATTCCAGGATCCGGGTACGGGTGACGGCGCCGTCCTTGCGGGGTTCTCGGGGGGCTGCGGGCATGGCGGGCTCTGCGCTGTAGGGAGTAGGCAGAGCTTGTAACAGGCTTAGTCTAAAATCAATTTAAATTTAATTTAAGCGCCGACCGGGGCGCGGCTCAAGGCCGCTCCCGGTGGTTGTGAGGGGGTTATTTCACGTTGCTGGCCGTCTCCTGCACAGGTTCGGCCTTGTCCTGTGGCAGGTGGTCGAACTCGCGCAGGCCGTTGTTGCGGTAGGGGTCACCGATCCAGCGCGGCACAACCTCGAACTGCGGGTTGACGATGCTTTTGGCAGGCTCGTACAGGTCATAGCTGAGCCCGGCCAGATCGGACAGCGTGTGAATCAGGTGCGAACTGCTGTAGGCACGGTTGGCCGTGGCCTGCAGGTCGCGCGGGTGGGCCGCTTGCCAGCTCGGCGAGGTCCACAGCAGGAACGGGATGGTGTACATCGGCCGGGTCGGGGCGCCTTCGTTGCGCCCCAGGCGGTCGTGATCGCCCGAGCTGTAAACATCCTCACCGTGGTCGGAGAGGTACAGCAAGAAGCCGTTGGGGGTGGTGGCCGAGTAGCGCTTGATCAGGCTCGACACCACGTGGTCGTTGTAGCGCACTGCGTTGTCATAGAAGTTGTAGGTTTCCACCTCGCTGGGCGAAAGCTTGGCCGGCACGCCCTGGCGATCGCTGAAATGCTGGAAGGCATTCGGGTAGCGGTAGCGGTAATCCATGTGCGTGCCCAGCAGATGGATGATGATGAACTTGTTCGGCGCTGGGTCTTGCAGGGCTTTCTCGAACGGGTCCAGCACCACTTCGTCGTACTGGCTGGCGTTTTGGTTGCGCTGGTTGTTCAGGTAGACCGGCACGTCCGTTTGCTGGGAAAAGGTGGTCAGCATGGTGTTGCGCTTGGTCATGGTCTGCTGGTTGGTGATCCAGAAGGTCTTGTAGCCTGCCTGTTTCATCAAGTTGATCAGCGACGGGTCGGTGAGGAAGCGGTCCGGGTGCTGTTCGTCACCAAAGGTCAGGATCTGCTGCATCACTTCGATGGTGTAGGGGCGTGGCGACACCACGTTGCTGAACACCGTCAGGCCCTTGTCGCTGGCGGCCAACGCATCGAGGTTGGGCGTGGTATCGCGCGGGTAGCCGTACAGGTGCATGTGCTCGCGGGTGGTCGATTCGCCCAGCACCAGGACCAACGTGCGCGGCGCGTCACCGCTGCGGTTGCGCAGGTTCTGCAAGGGCGGCAGCGCAGCGTTCTGCGCCAACAGTTCCTGCATGTTGTTCAGCTGTTGGCGGTATTGCTTGTAGCCGACCAGCAACTGCCACGGCACGGCAGGTTCCATGCGTTGCTGAACCTTTTCGGCAGCGTCGGCAAAGTTGCGTTCCTGGGTGACCATCTGCTTGTAGAAGGGGTACACCAGGTTGGCCACCAGCAGCAGGACAACCACCGGGATGCGGCTGCGCAAGGGCAGCGTGACCGGGCGCACGCGCTTGTACAGCAGCACGGCCACCACGGTATACAGCAGCAGCGCCAGGCCCAGCCAGAGGCTGAAGTACTGGCTGAAATACTCGCCAGCCTCGGCGGTATTGGACTCGAACATCACGAAGATGACGCTTTGCGAGAACTCCTGGCGGTAGATGCCGAAGTAGCTCAGGCCGACCAGCGAGGCGGCCCATAGCACCAGGCCGATGACTGCCGCGGTGGCGCGGGTAAAGCGCGGCAGCAGCAGTACAGGGGCCAGCCACAGGCTGCTGAGAAACAGCGCATCGCGAAAGCCGGCAAAGCCAGTGGTGCCACTGAACAGCAGCAGCGCCTGGGTAACGCCTGAGAAATACCAGAAGAACAGCAGGAGCCAGCCCAGGCCGGCCCAGTCCACGCCTTTGCGCGTGGGGATTTTTTTAATAGCTGACACGTATGCCTCGTTGAACCTTGGCAGCCACCCAATGTGCGCGTGGCCGGAAAGGGCGTGACGCTAATCTGAAGGTTGTGAAAATAACGTCAAGGCGCAGCGCAACGAGACGGGATGCACGCCCGCCCGGGGCGTTTCAGGTGGCTTCGGGCAGAGTCGCGTTGGCGTTTTTCGGGGGGCGGATCGAGCCGATGTACACCGCCACAATGGTCAGTAACGCACCGCACACCTGGAGCGTCGAGTTGGCCTTGCCTAGGAAGGCGATGTCGATGAAGTAGGTGATCACCGGCTCCAGCAGCAGGATCAGGCCCGCCAGGCCCAGGCTGATCGCGCCGATCGAACGGTTGACCAGCAACCAGCCGACGAACTGCACCAGCACGCCATAGATCACCAGCATCAGCCAGGTCTGCCCATCGTTGATGGCCAGGCTCTCACCGTTGGCCAGGGCGTAGCCAAGCAACACCAGCGCTGCCCACAGGCTCAGGTTGAGCATCTGCGCGATCTTGTCGCCACCGCCGTCGGGCAACTGGGTGTTGACCTTGAGGAAGTACACACAGACGGCATAGGCCAGCCCCGACAGTACCCCATAGATGACACCCTTCATGCCCAGCGCACTGCTCATTTCGGGCATCAGCAACAGGTACAGCCCGACAAAGGCCAGGGTGATCGAGACGAGGAAGTTGGCCGAGGGCTTTTCCTTGAGCAGGTAAAAACCCAGGAAGGTCATGAAAAACACCTGGCAATTGGTCAGGATCGAGCCGATGCCAGGGCCGACGATGTAGATGCTCTGGTGCCAGAGTGCCAGGTCAATGGCCAGAAACACGCCGGCAAGCCCGGTGTACAGCTGCGCCTTGAAGCCCTTGAGCATGACCGGCATACGCCGCGCCTTGAGCAGCAGGAAGAACAGGATGGAGGCAAACAGCATCCGGTAAAAGCCCGCGCCGCCGGCGCCTATCTGGGCGAATGCGACAGTCAAGGCGGAAAGGCTGAGCATCAACCCGCCGAACGTCAGCTCGAGGAGTGCGCGGTTGTTGTTGGTCGACATGAGGGTACCCGTTGATCAGTGCCTGTTTAAGGCGTGATAACGTAGCCAGCTGCCGTCGGAACGTATTGTAAAAAACTGCACACGCGGTGGTTGAGCTTGGGAGTGGGGGACAGGGTGTACAAGGACTTCGCTGCGTTCAGGCGCATACCTGAAGGGGGGTGTGAACTGCTGACGGCGCGATACAGCCACCAGGCGTTCGGCCGCCACTCGCATGATCGCTATGCCGTGGGCGTTATCAGCGCCGGCATGGAGCGCATGTACTACCGCGGTCGCCATGACCTGGGCGGGCCGGGGAGTGTGGTTACCATCAGCCCCGGGGAGATCCACGATGGCGTGCCCGCCCATGAGCAGGGCTGGATGTACCGTATGCTGTATGTGGACCCGCACTGGCTCAATGGCACCTTGATGCCGAAGCAGGCCAGCGACTTCATCCACCTGTTCCGGGCTGCGTTCGCCGAGCGCCCGGCACTGGCCCGCACGTTTTTGCATCACCATCAAGCGCTCGAGGCGTCGCACTGTAGTCTGGAGCGAGAAAGCCTGTTGCTGGAGTTGCTGCCCTTGTTGTTCGCGCCCAGCAGCCTGTGCGATGCAGCCACCGAGGCCATCGAAAAGCAGGCCGTGCAGCAGGTGCGGCATAAGCTTGAAGACGAATACGACCAGCACGTCTCGCTGGAGCACCTGGCCAGCCTGGTGGGCCTTGAGCCGTTGTACTTGATCCGGGTATTCAAGAAGAGCGTGGGCATCTCGCCCCACAGCTACCAGATCCAGGTGCGGGTCGCCCACGCCCAGCGCCTGTTGCGTGCAGGCCTGAGCATCGCCGATGCCGCCATCGCGTGCGGGTTCTTCGACCAGAGCCATTTGAACCGGGCATTCAAAAAGGTGGTGGGGCTGACGCCGGGCAGTTTTCGTAGCGGATATTCGCGGGTTTGATTTCTCAGGCGTACAGGTATGATGCCTGCAGCGTAACCAGACCTACAGGCCCAGTGGAACCATGAACCGTCGTAAGAAGATCAAACAGTTGATGCAGGCGCATGCCAAGAAAGCCAGTGCCAAGCTGGCGCCGAAAAGCAAGCCCAAGTACATCAGCAAAGCTGACCGGTTGAAGCTGGCAGAGGCTGCCGAAACCACGGTTGTCGAATCGCCGAGCTGATAAAACAGAATCGTGCCTCGCTAGACCATCGCCGTTATGCATTTCCCTGTAGGAGCAGCCTTGTGCTGCGAAGAGGCCGGTAGCCACCCAATAAATCCTCGCTGCTGTCACTGGCCTCTTCGCAGCACAAGGCTGCTCCTACCGGGGGCCGCGCATCAACGGCGATAGTAGCGGTGATCGTCCTGATAGCGGTGATGCATCGCGCGTTCATGGCGACGCTCCCAATCACGACGGCGTTCCCAATCGCGTCGGCGCTCGGCTTCGCGGCGGGCTTGCTCGCGGCGCCATTGTTCGCGGCGCCAGTCGCCTCTGCGATCGTGCCAGTTGCGGTCATCATGGGCGAGCAACGGTGCCGTGTGTTCACTCGCCAAGCTGGCCACGGTCGGCCAAGGGTTTTCTGCCGGATGCTGCGGTGCCTGAACGGTTGCGGCCGGGGAGACCGCGTTCGAGGTCTTTATCTGTGATGCTGGTGCCGAGCCCACCGCCGCGAACGTGAACAGGCTGAGAAGCATCAACCGTGCGACATGCATTTTCATGAGCGAAGCCAACCTCTGGTTCTATTTACCTGTGCAGATAGACCTTTAAATAGGGAAAAGTTCTAGAGGGGGTATGGGGTGATTGCTTTGGCGCCTATGAGAACGAGCGCCGCCCGGGCGGCGCTCGATCTCAAACGCGCCAAAAATCTCCAACCAAGCACCTGTCAGCCCCGACGCACTATCAACCTCCATCCGCCAAAAACACAGCCCGCAAATGCCCCCGATAACTGTCAAACGCGGCAATCACCCCGGCAACCACCTCCGCTTCCTCATCAGCCCCCAGTGCCAACCCATCAAGCTTGGCGACAAACTCACGCCAGTGCAGGCCGCGGCCATCGGGGTGGGGCGCCAGGTGCCGAGCGCCCAGGTTGCCATCCAGGCCCAGGCGCTGGGTCTGTTTGAACAGGAACGCCGCCCCCAGGTTCGACCCTTCGCTGCAATACAGCCAACCCAACGCCTCGGCAGGGCTGGCAATAACCCGTTGCGGCGCAGCAGGCAGTGGCAACCCCAAGGCTTGCAGATCTGCCTCCACCGCTTCGAACCGCGATAAATGCACCAACCCCGGCAGCAGTCGATTCAGCTGCTCGTCGCGGTACAACGCCGTCAGGCTGCCATGGAAACGGTGTTGCACCTGCAGGAAACGGGCATAGCGCTCACGGTCCTCGAAGGGGCGTGCGGCCATGACCAGTGTGTCGACACTGTCGTGGTCGCGGCTGCTGGACGCTTTCAGGCGTGCGCAGCGGCCGGGTTCGGTGAGGCACGTGGCGGTAGCAGTCATTGGGCGTTTCCGTGTCGAGGTGGCGAGGGTGGCATGGTAATCAGATCGCTCAGCCCAGGAAACGATCCTGTCATGCTGAAAATAATCGCCGGTGATTTATCATGCAGCCTGTCGTCATTACCCCAAGGAGTCAGCGCATGAGCGCCCCTCAGTTCCGCAACCCCGTGCCCGCCGACGCCGAACGCTGCTACGCGATCGAAATCGGCGCCTACGAAGGGGATGAAGCGGCAACCCTGGAAAAAATCCGCACCCGCATTGCCCAGTACCCGGAAGGTTTTCTGCTACTTGAAGCCGAGGGCGAAACCGTCGGCTTCATCAACAGTGGCTGTGCGCATGACGTGGTCATGTCCGACGAGGCCTTCAAGGAGCTGGTCGGCCATGACCCGGCAGCGCCGAACGTGGTGATCATGTCGGTGGTGGTCGACACCGCACACCAGGGCAAAGGCTACGCAACGCGGCTGATGAGCGAGTTCATCCAGCGCATGAAGGCCCAGGGCAAGCAGACCATCCACCTGATGTGCAAAGAGCAGCATGTCGCGTTGTACCAAAAGCTGGGCTACACCTACGTGCAGCCGTCGCCCTCGGAGCACGGTGGCATGGCCTGGCACGAAATGCTCATGACGCTCTGAGCCTTATTCGGCCATCTGCAGCTCGGGCAGTTTCACCCGAAACGCCCGGGTCAGCCCGAGCAGGCAGGCGAACCCCACGCCCATCCAGCACAGCCCGATGGTGAACGACAGGCTCGACAAGCTGCTCCACAGCCACAGCGTACTGAGAAATCCCAGCCCAGGAACCACGCCGTACAGCAGGCAGTTGCGCGTGCCACGCAGCTTCTGGTCGACCAGGTAGTGCTTGACCACGGCCAGGTTCACGGCGGAAAACGCGAACAACGCGCCGAAGCTGATCATGTTGGCGACGGTGTCGAGGGTGATGAACAGGGCGATCAGCGAGAGCAGGCTGACCAGCATGATCGCCGCCCCCGGTACACGCTTTTTCGTCACCAGCTGGCCAAACACGGCCGGCAACGCCCCATCGCGTCCCATGGCGAACAGCACCCGCGACACGCTTGCCTGGGAGACCATGGCCGAAGCGAAGCAGCCGGCGACATAGGTGGCGGTAAACGCCGTCACCAACAGTTCACCGCCCACCCGGCGCATCACGTCCACCGAGGCCGAGTCGGGGTCGGCGAAGCTGCCCCACTCCGGGAAGACCATCTGCGCGCAATACGACACCACCAGAAACAGCAGCCCGCCGATCAGCGACACGGCCATGATCGCCAGTGGGATGCGGAACGTCGGGTTGCTGGTTTCCTCGGCCATGGTCGAGACCGCATCGAAACCAAGAAACGACAGGCACAGCACCGCGGCGCCGGTCATGATCAGCGGCACGCTGAAGCCCTCATGGTGGAAGGGCGCAAGCAATGATACAGGTGCCGACTGGCCGGCCAGGTTGCTGATCGACAAGCCGACGAAGACGATGATGAACACCAGCTGGACGACCACCAGAATCCAGTTCACCCGGGTAATCGATTCGATACCGATCAGGTTGAGGAAGGTCACCAGGGCGATGGAGCCAGCGACCCACACCCAGGCGTGGACGGCCGGGAAGTACTCCGACATGTAGATGCCGATCAGCAGGTAGCTGAGCAATGGCAAGAAGATGTAATCGAGTAGCAGCGTCCAGCCGGTCATGAAGCCGATGTGGGTGCCGAAGGCTTTGCGGGTGTAGGTGTACACGGAGCCGGAGTAGGGGTGCGCTTGCACCATGCGGCCATAGCTGTAGGCAGTCAGCAGCATGGCGGCGAGGGTCAGCAGGTAGGCCGTGGGCAGGTGCCCCTTGGTCATCTGGGTAACCAGGCCATAGGTGGTGAATACCGCCAGTGGCACCATGTAGGCAAGGCCGAACAGCACCAGGGCACTCAGCCCCATGGATTTTCTGAAGCGGCCCGAAGGGCTGGAAGGCGACGCGGCATGGGCGGGTTGGGCTGTAGTTGTTGTTGTATGCATTGCTAACTCCTGAAATCGGATGCAGGACGCCGCGGTAGGCGAGTGGGCTCGATACCGTTGCGGGGTCATGAAAGGAGGCTGGGCCAGCGTGCGGTGCGCGGCCCTCAGGGGTGGGGCCGGACGATGCTCCCACACCCCGGGCACACTCGAAATCACCCTTTGGGGTGANNTCACCCCAAAGGGTGATTTCGGTCTCTGCCTGGCCGTGGGAGTATTTGCAAACAACGCGCCGCCCCGACGGCGATACCGTTTCCCGCTACCGGCAGAATTCCAGTGAACAGTGACCAATTGGCTTCAGAGCAGTGGTTCGAGCACATGGCCAAGGTGACCGACACGATCGGCCAACCAGGCTTTGCCGCCACCTTGTTCGGTGCGCTCGGGTTGATCCGGCCGATCCAGGCCACCACGGTCTACCTCTACCCCCATGACGGCATGCCGAGCGCGCTGTTCGAGCAGGATGACAAGGCGCCCTGGCTGCCAGAAGGCAATGTCAGCCGCTACCTTTCCGGGTTCTACCTGCTCGACCCGTTCTACGGTGCCTGCGTGGAGCGCGTCGAGTCTGGCTGCTACGGCCTGTTCGACGTGGCCCCTGACCACTTCGAAGTGAGTGAGTACTACCAGTCGTTCTACCGCCATTCGCACCTGGAGGATGAGCTCAATTACATCCTGCAGGTCGCGCCCGGCCAGAGCCTGGCGGTGTCGCTGGCCTTCACCGACAAACTCGACGGGCCAAGCCGCGAGCTGTTCGGCCGTGTCACGCCCTGGGTGCTGGCGGTGCTCAACAAGCACTTCGCCGGGCTGGGGAGCCGCGGGGGGCGTTTCGAGAACGTGCTGGAGCAGCGTATCCATGCCGCGCTCAACAACTTTGGCAGCTCGTTGCTGACCGAGCGCGAGTGCCGCATCGCCCAACTCATCCTGCGTGGCCACTCGACCAAGTCCTTGGCCGAGCGCCTGGGGGTGTCGGAAGACACCATCAAGTCCCACCGCAAAAACGTTTACGCCAAGCTCGACATCGGCACGCAATCCGAACTGTTTTCCTTGTTCATCGACGCGCTGGCCAATGCCCAGGGCGTGCTGGGCAAGGACCCGCTGGAAAGCTACATGGGCAAGCTGCGCTAAGCGCCGCAGCCCTGCAACACCCACCGACAACAAGGAAAACCACCCATGAATGCGCCTTTCGTTCCCAAACGCCAGACTCGTGACTACCAGGCCGCCGACGCCGCGCACCACATCCATGCCTTTCTCGACCAGAAGGCGCTCAATGCCGAAGGCCCGCGGGTCATGGTTGGGGGGGAGCGGCTGCACCTGTGGGACAGCGAGGGCAAGCGTTACCTGGATGGCATGTCGGGGCTGTGGTGCACTCAGCTGGGTTACGGTCGCAAGGACCTGACCGCCGCCGCCGCCGCACAAATGGACCAGTTGGCCTACTACAACATGTTCTTCCACACCACCCACCCGGCGGTGATCGAGCTGTCCGAGTTGTTGTTCAGCCTGTTGCCTGGCCACTACAGCCACGCGATCTACACCAACTCCGGGTCCGAGGCCAACGAGGTGCTGATCCGCACCGTGCGCCGTTACTGGCAGGTGGTTGGCCAGCCGACCAAGAAGATCATGATTGGCCGCTGGAATGGCTACCACGGCTCGACCCTGGCGGCCACGGCGCTGGGCGGCATGAAGTTCATGCACGAGATGGGCGGGCTGATCCCGGACGTGGCGCACATCGACGAGCCGTACTGGTACGCCGAAGGTGGCGAGCTGACCCCGGCCGAGTTCGGCCGCCGCTGCGCGCTGCAACTGGAGGAAAAGATCCTCGAACTGGGTGCGGAAAACGTCGCCGGTTTTGTCGCCGAACCTTTCCAGGGGGCCGGGGGCATGATCTTCCCACCGGAAAGCTACTGGCCCGAGATCCAGCGGATCTGCCGCCAATACGACGTGCTGCTGTGTGCCGACGAAGTGATCGGCGGTTTTGGCCGCACCGGCGAATGGTTTGCCCATGAGTATTTCGGCTTCGAGCCGGACACCCTGTCGATCGCCAAGGGCCTGACCAGCGGTTATGTGCCCATGGGCGGCCTGGTGCTGAGCAAGCGCATCGCCGAAGCCCTGGTGGAACGCGGCGGCGTGTTTGCCCACGGCCTGACCTACTCAGGCCACCCGGTGGCGGCGGCCGTGGCCATCGCCAACCTCAAGGCGCTGCGCGATGAAGGCATCGTGCGCCAGGTGAAGGATGACACCGGGCCGTACCTGCAGCGCATCCTACGTGAAGTGTTTGCCGATCACCCCTTGATTGGCCAGGTGCAGGGTGCCGGCCTGGTGGCGGCGCTGCAGTTCGCTGAACACAAGCCGACCCGCAAGCGCTTTGCCAACGAGAACGACCTGGCTTGGCAGTGCCGCACCTTCGGCTTCGAGGAAGGCGTGATCATTCGCTCGACCCTGGGCCGGATGATCATGGCGCCGGCACTGGTGGCCAACCGCGCCGAGCTGGACGAACTGGTCGACAAGACACGTATCGCTATAGACCGCACTGCCCGGTTAGTGGGCAGGCTCTGAGCCAGTGGGGGCGCTTTGCGCCCCATCGCGACGCAAGGCCGCTCCTACAGGTGCAGGCGATCGGCTATAGGAGCGGCCTTGCGCCGCGAATGGGCTGCAGCGCAGCCCCAGAATCCAAGACAGTCATAGGGAGTGAAAATGGAGCGTCTCGAATACTGGCAAACGCGCGCTGCAAGCCTGCGTTTGCCCGACAAGGCCCTGATCGGCAGCCAGCAGGTGAGCGCTAACAGCGGCGCCACGTTCGCCGCCATCAACCCGGCCACCCAGCAGGTACTGGCGCAGGTCGCCGCTTGTGGTCAGGCTGAAGTCGACCTGGCGGTGGCCACCGCACGCCGTGCCTTCGAGCAAGGCCCGTGGTCGCGCATGGCCCCTGTCGAGCGCAAGAAGGTGCTGCTGCGCCTGGCCGAGCTGATCATGGCCAACCGCGAAGAGCTCGCGCTGCTGGACTCGCTGAACATGGGCAAGCCGGTCATGGATGCCTACACCATCGACGTCCCCGGCTCGGCGCATGTCTTTGCCTGGTACGGCGAGGCACTGGACAAACTGTACGACCAGGTAGCGCCCACCGCGCCCAACGCGCTCGCCACCATCACTCGCGAAGCGCTGGGCGTGGTCGCCGCCGTGGTGCCGTGGAACTTCCCGCTCGACATGGCGGCCTGGAAGCTTGCGCCGGCGCTGGCTGCCGGCAACAGCGTGGTGCTAAAACCCGCCGAGCAATCGCCGTTCTCGGCGCTGCGCCTGGGGCAACTGGCGCTGGAAGCCGGTTTGCCGGAGGGCGTGCTGAATGTCGTGCCGGGCCTGGGCGAAGACGCGGGCCGGGCGCTGGGGCTGCACCCGGACGTCGACTGCCTGGTGTTCACCGGCTCCACCCAGGTAGGCAAGTACTTCATGCAGTACTCGGCGCAGTCGAACCTGAAGCAGGTCTGGCTGGAGTGTGGCGGCAAGAGCCCGAACCTGGTGTTCGACACCTGCCAGGACCTGGACTTGGCCGCGGAAAAAGCAGCGTTCGGCATTTTCTTCAACCAGGGTGAAGTGTGTTCGGCGAACTCGCGCCTGTATGTGCAGCGCTCGATCCACGATGCGTTCATCGAGCGCCTGCAAGCCAAGGCCCGCCAGTGGATGCCCGGCAACCCACTCGACCCGGCAAGCCGCGCGGGTGCCATCGTCGATGCCGAGCAGACCGGTCGCATCAAGGCCGCCATCGACCGTGCGCACGCGCAGGGCGCCCAGTTGGTGTGCGGTGGCCGGCGCCTCACCATTGACGGCTCGGACAACTACATCGAACCGAGTATTTTTGCCGGCGTCGATGGCAGCATGAGCCTGGCCCGGGAGGAAGTGTTCGGCCCAGTGCTGGCGGTCAGCGCGTTCGACACCGAAGAGCAGGCCGTGCGCCTGGCCAACGACAGTGTCTACGGCCTGGCTGCGTCGGTGTGGAGCGACGACTTCAACCAGGTGCATCGCGTCGCGCGGGCGTTGAAGGCGGGCACCGTTTCGGTCAACACGGTGGATGCGCTGGATGTCACGGTGCCGTTTGGGGGTGGCAAACAGTCGGGGTTTGGTCGCGACCTGTCGCTGCATTCGTTCGACAAGTACTCACAACTCAAGACCACCTGGTATCAGCTGCGCGCTTGAAAAGCGGACTGCGTACCCCAGCGACGCGCGCCCGGTGTAGGAGCAGCCTTGCGCTGCGAAGAGGCCGGTGAACGCACTGAAGATTTACTGTGTTATCTCCGGCCTCTTCGCAGCACAAGGCTGCTCCTACCACGACCGCGCATGACTGAAGGGCAGGGCAGTCAGCTCAACTCCCCTTCGATGATGATCACCTCGCGACGTGCTGCGCGCAGGGCGAATGCCTTGGCCTCTGTATAGGCAGGGTCCTCATAGCAGGCTTTTGCCTGGGCATAGCTGGCGAACTCGACCGCCAGTACACGGCTGCTAGTGTGCGACTCCAGCAGTGCACCTGGGGCAAGCGGCTTGAGCGTTGCGCCGTACTTTGCCGCGATGGGGCCCCACAGTTGGCCATAGGCTTGCTGAGCCTCTGGGTCGGTGACGTCAGAGGCAAAAATGATCCAATACCCTTTCATAGCCATTCCTCGTAATGTTCAGTGCTGCTTGAACGCGGCCGCCGAAGCCTCGAAAGACTGGCCAGCGCGCGGGTTCCACTGCACACCGGAGCGCGCTACCACGCCCGGTTTCAGCTGTTGATGTTGGTCATAGTCGTGTCGCGGGTGGAAGAACAGCGGCTCAAGCTCATCCAACTGCGCAAGGTGCTGGGCGTAACGTTCCAGGTAGTGTTCGCGTTGTTCGTCCGTGACTTGGGCTGGCATCCACGCCGCGAAGGGCGGCAATACTGTAAAACCGGTGTAAGCCAGAATGCCATTATGGATCGGCCAAAGAATGTGATGCAGGTCGCCGTCGATGCCATTGGCGGTGTACAACGTGCTGGCCGTGCCCGTGGTCAGGCTCAGCATGGCGCGTTTGCCTTTGAGCAGGCCGGTGTCGTATTTGCGCCCGGCAGCATAGGCAAAACCACGGCTTAGCACGCGGTCTACCCAGCCTTTGAGGATGGCCGGCAGCGAAAACCACCAGACGGGGAACTGGAAGATCACCAGGTCCGCTTCTGCAACCTTATGTTGCTCGCGGGCCACGTCCGCACTCACCGTTCCCGTGCTGTACGCCTGCTCCTGAGCGTGAGCAGGGTTGAAATAGTCGCCTTGGGCGAAGCCTGCAAACTCGTCCGTCGCCAGCACGGCATTCCAGCCCATGGCATAGAGGTCACTGACCCGCACCTGGTGCCCCTGCGCGGCCAGGCGACGCACGGCCGTGGCCGTCAGTGCGCCGTTGAATGAACGTGCCTCGGGGTGAGCATGAACGATCAGGACTTTCATGGGGCGGCTCTCTCTGGAAAAGTCATTGCCTTGATGCGGGCAATTGTCTTGGCGGGGGCAACGCGTTACAAATCATCTGTCCTGACGCCATGGAAGAGAAAAACTGCATCATGCGAGCCGACACGCCACTCAAGGCCATTGCCTGTTTCGATGCTGTAATGCGCACGGGCAGCGCTACGCTTGCCGCTGAGCGTTTGTTCGTGACCCCCGGCGCAGTGGCGCAGCAACTGCGAAAACTCGAGGCGTGGCTGGGGGTGGCTCTGTTTGTTCGCAGCGTGCGCAAGCTGCACCCGACAGACGAGGCGTTGCGCTACTGGGCGCAGGTCAGGCCAGCACTCGAGCAGATCGACGCCGCCAATGCCGCCGTGCAGCGCAAGGGCGCACTGCAGGTGTCGCTGAGCCTGCCACCGGCGTTTGCCAGCACCTGGTTCGCCCGGCGCATGGTCGACTTCACCCAGCTGCACCCCGGCCTGCAGTTGCACCTCAATGCCGACGCTGAAACCGTGGACTTCCTGACCAGCAGCTACGACCTGGCGGTGCGCCATTTCGATGGCAAGGACGACAGCCTGCAGGCCTGTCTGTTACTGCAGGATGAGGCGAGGGTCTATTGCAGCCCGCAGTACCGCGAGCGTTTGCAGTTGCTGGCGGTGGCAGACCTGCACAAGGCGACCTTGCTCTACACCACGTCCCACGCAAACTGGTCGCGCTGGCTGGGCAACGCCGGCTTGTCATTTGTTGGCGTTGCCAGCGGCCTGCATTTTGACCAGTCGGCGCTGGCCATCGACGCCGCCAGGCGCGGCCAAGGGTTGGTGTAGACCAGCCCCTGGCTGGTTGAGGACGACGTGGAGCAAAAGCGCTTGGTTCAGGTGTTCCCGCAGGTACTCAAAACGGGCAAAAACTACTACCTCGTTCACGGCAAGCACAGTACGCTCAGCGTGGCGGGGCAGCAGCTACATGACTGGATGCTAGGTGCAGCGTCAGCCCCGTAATCACCAGGGAGGTAACGATGCAGCCACTGACCCACGCGCAGGTACTGGCCATTGCCCAGGAAAATCCCATCAACCGGGCTTTGCTGTCGCTGTTGCCCACGCTGGATATACCGCACTGCATGCTGACAGCGGGGTGCCTGTTCCAGGCCTTCTGGAACCATCGCTCAGGGCAACCGGCAGCGTGGGGCATCAAGGATTACGACATTGCCTACTTCGATGAAGACCTGTCGTGGGAGGCTGAAGACCGGGTGATCGCACGGGTTCAGCAGGCCTGCGCGCACCTTGGCGTCAATGTCGAGGTGCGCAATCAGGCCCGTGTTCACCTGTGGTACGCGTCGAAGTTCGGCGCCACCTACCCGGCATTGCAACGGGTAACCGATGGCATCGACCGTTACCTGATCAGCTCGACCTGCCTGGGCATAGATGTTTACACCGGCGCGCTGTACAGCACCCATGGGCTGGATGATCTTCAGCACGACCTGCTAAGGCCCAACCCATTGAACCTGCAATCTGCGTTGTTCGAGCAAAAAGCGGCCAGCTACCGGGAGCGCTGGCCGTGGTTGAAAGTGGTTGGCTGAGCGATCACCGCACATCACACCTGGCTGTCAGTGCGCCCGTCACGAATGGTCAGCCGGGGTGAGCCACTGCGCGTAAGTGATGCAGCTGATGTGTTCGGTTCGATAATCCTGGAGGAACGGGTTGTACTTGTTTTCTTCGGTGTGGTGATGGCGGAACCCACACTTCGATTGGGCAACAAAAGACTGGGTGTTGTCAGCGAAATAGCCACACCAGAGCGCCTTGAGTTTCAGGGTTTCAAACCCGTGCCGCATCACTTCACGCACGGCTTCGGGAATCAGGCCTTTGCCCCAGTACGGCACGCCGATCCAGTAGGCGATTTCGCCTTCCTGCTCGCTGATCTCGAAGTGGCTGTTGCCGCCTATCAGAATGCCTACACACCCCACTGCACGGCCGTTCTCCTTCAGTTCGACGGCATACACCTCGGGGTGATTGAACACGGTGCGGATGACCTCGGCACTGTGTGCAACGCTGGTGTGCGGTGGCCACCCCGCGACAGGGCCAACGCGGTCGTCCTTGGCGTATTCGTATAAGTCAGCGGCATCTGTTTCTTGCCAGGCGCGCAGCCGTAGCCGTTGTGTTTCAAGTCGCATGTCCTGTACTCATCCTGGGTTGCTCGGGCTTCACAGGGTAGTGCGCGGCGCTTGATGGGGATACGTCAGTACCTCGGTAGTTTCGGTACTTTTCGAAACTCCATCAGCGAGCGGTGATAAGCTTTGCGCAGTTTAAGCGGGCAGCGTTGATCCACCATGCAGCATATTCCGAAACTGGTTACACCTGGCGATCCGCCGCGGTTGGGGGACACCACCCTTGCCGAAGGGGTAGGCGTGCCGCTGTCTTTCGGCCATGCCTACATAACGCTGCTGGTGTGCTTGTCCGGCAGTGCCGCCTTCGCATTCAACTTCAAGCACCAGGCGGTCAGGCGTGGTGATGTGATGGTGTTGGCCGAGGACACGATCGCGTTGCTCAAACGTCGCTCACGCAGTTTCAGGGTATTTTTTTGCCTGATGCCCAAAGGCTTTGCTGCGGAGGTGGCTTACCAACTGCCAAACCCCTTGTTCGTTTTCTTGCATGACCACCCTCACTGCGTGCCGGCCAATGCTGACAGGCCGCTGCTGGCGGGCTGGTTGGCGCACATGCGGGACATTGCGCAGCGCTGCCCCACGTACCAGCACATCATGCTTAGAAATCACCTGCAAAACTTGTTTCTGAAGATCGCCGAGCAACTCCCGGCGCAGTACCAGGCGGGCCGGCAATTCAGCCGCCAGGAAACACTCAGTTGGCGTTTCTGGGAGTTGATAGGCAAGCACTGCATGCGCCACCGAGAGGTGAAGTTTTATGCCGATGCGCTGACGATCACGCCGTTTTATCTGTCGCAGCTCAGCAAGACTTTTTTCAATGACACCCCCAAAGGCCTGATTGACCGCCAAGTGACCTTGGAAATCAAGGCACTGCTTTCATACAGTACCCTGGCGATTGGGCAAATCGCGGACACGCTCAACTTCGCCGACGCGTCGTATTTGTGCCGGTATTTCAAACGCCAGACGGGGGTTTCGTTGTCCTACTATCGCAGCCACTCGCATGAGCCGAACGGATCGCGGCCAGGCCCTTGATTGCTAGGGTTGCTTGCGGCGGGGCATTATCCTGCTTTGACTCGCCACGGATGACGACCATGCACATACGCCAACTGATCCACGACGACCTGCCCTCTGCCAGCACCCTGTGCCTGGACGCATTCATGCAGGCCGTTGCACCTTCACTGTCGACGCAGGGTGTGGACACCTTCGCCAAGGTGGCGGCGGCACAGGCGTTTGCCGAGCGTATGGAGGGCGATAACCTGATGCTGGTGTGCGTCGCGGACGGCGCCCTCACCGGGTTGATCGAATTCAAGGAAGGCCGCCACGTGGCCATGCTGTTCGTCGCACCGGACTGGCAACGTCGGGGCATCGGTACGCGCCTGATGAACGCGGCACTGGCGCAGGCGAGGGAGGCGGTGGTGACGGTCAGGGCCTCGTTGTCATCGGTGGCCGCCTACGAACGCTATGGGTTCGTTCTGACAGGCGACGTGGGCGAGTTTGCAGGGCTGGTCTATCAGCCGATGGAGAAGCGGTTGCCCTGATTTTTAGCGATGCCGTTACCCAACGCCCAATTCTCCTTGCACACATAGGCGCACTTGCCGGGGACGCATCCCCCTGTAGGAGCAGCCTTGTGCTGCGAAGAGGCCCGTGACAACAACCAAGATTGATTGTGTTGTCACGGGCCTCTTCGCAGCACAAGGCTGCTCCTACCGGGATTGGGGTTGAGCGGGGATTTGACGCGTCTGTGGCCCGAATCAGAAGCTGTACTTGAAACTCGTCATCACATTGCGTGGTGCGCCATATACGCCGTAAAGGCCGGATTGGCTGTAGTACTCACGGTCGAACACGTTGTTCAGGTTCACCGATGCACTCAAGTGCTGGTTGATGTCATAACGAGCCATCAAGTTGGTGACCGCGTAGCTGCCCTGGCTGAAGGTGTGCAGGTCGGCGCCGACTTTGCTCTGCCAGTTCACCCCACCGCCGACCGTGATCTTGTCCAGTGGCCCATGTAGCCGGTAGCTGGTGAAGGTCTTGAAGCTGTTGCGCGGCAGGTTGGTGTTGATGCGCTGGTCGTCGGCGTCAGTGGTCACCGAATAGGCATAACCGGCCGATGCTTGCCAGCCTTCGGCCAGCTCGCCGTTCAGCTCCAGTTCGATGCCCTTGGAGGTGGTGTCCTGTTCGGCGCTGTAGACGTTGTCGTGTTGCCAGATGGCCAGGTTGTCCTGCTCCAGCTTGAACACCGCGAGGCTTGAGTTGAGCTTGCCATCGAGGTGGGTGCCCTTGATGCCGAGCTCGTAGCCGACACCTTCCATCGGGTCGAGCGGCTTGTTGCTCTCGTCGGTGACCCACGAGCCCTGCGGGTTGAAGATCTTGGTGTAGCTGGCGTACAGCGACCAGGTGTCGTCGAGGTCGTAGACCACGCCGGCATAAGGGATGAATACGCCGTTTTCCTCACGGTTCACTTCGGTTTCGTCGCCGCCATACGGCCTGTCCGAGGTGTCGCGCTTCCAGTTGATCAGGCGGCTGCCAAGAATCAGGCTGAGGTCGTCGGTCACGCTGAAGCGCGAGGTCAGGTACGCCGCGTACTGGTCTTCGTCGATCGATGACTTGCCGCTTTCGACGAAGTCCGGCTTGGCAGACTTGCCGTCCCAAGTGAACAGGTTGTCGATCACACCCGCTGGCGAGCCGGCGTAGTCATAGCGCCAGCCGCCCCAGCTTGGGGTGTTTTCCCGGTATTGGGACAGGGTCATGCCGGTAATCAACTCATGGTCACGCCCGAACAGGCTGAACGGGCCGGTGACGTACAGGTCGAGGTTGTCTTGGCGTGGGGTGCCGGAAAAACGCACGGGCAACTGGGTCAGGCCGCTGCCCTCCGGGCTCAGCTCACCCATGGCAAAGTTGAACAGCTCGTCGAATTTGTTCTCGGCATGGGTGAGTTCGACCTTGCCGCTCCAGCCGTTGCCCAGTTGCTGCTCGATGGAAGTGAAGAAGCTGGTTTGCTCGTGATCGTTGTACGACCAACTTGGCGCGGCATTGAGCGAGCGCTTGAGGTTGGTGCGATCACCGGTCGTGAAGCGCGTCGGCAAGCCGGAGCGCAGCGGTGAATCGATGTCGCTGCGCAGGTAGCTGAAGCCCACGGTCAGCAGGGTGTCTTCGCTGAGGTCGAATTCGGTGATGCCATACATCAGCTGCGATTGCTGGTTGTAGCAGTCAATCCAGGCTTTTTCGGTTTTGTAGTCGGCGACGAAGCGCCCCCGCACGTTGCCGGTTTCGGTCAGCGGCCCGGACACATCAAAACCGGTGCCATAGCGGTCCCAGTTACCCGCTTCGCCGGTGATGCTGGCCTGGGCGTCGGCGGTGGGGCGCTTGCGGATCAGGTTGATCGTCGCCGAGGGGTTGCCCATGCCGCTGATCAGGCCGGTGGCGCCGCGCACGATTTCGATGCGGTCGTACATCGCCATGCTCTGCGAGTAGTTGTCCAGGCGGGTACTGGTCGGCACACCGTCGACCTCGTAGTTCTGGATGGCAAACCCGCGCGACCAATACGAATCGCTCTCCGAGCCCAGGCCATCGCGAACCACGGTGATGCCTGGCGCGGCTTCCAGTGCGTCGGTGAGGTTGGTCAGGCGCTGGTCATCCAGGCGCTGGCGGGTCATCACGGTCAGCGATTGCGGGGTCTCGCGAGGGGTAAGGTTGAGGCGCGTGGAACTGCTCGACGAATAGGTGGTGTAGAGCCCGCTGCCTTCGGTGGTCGAACCCGGCGCCTTGCCAGAGATGGACACCGCGCTCAGCTCCAGGGCCCCGGTGGTAGTGGCTTGCAGCGAATAATTGCCGTTGACGCCGCGGCTGGCTTCAAGCCCAGTGCCAGCGAGCAGCATCGCCAGGCCCTGGTCGATATCGAAACGGCCCTGCAAGCCGCTGGTGCTGCGGCCCTCGGTCAATGCCGTGGGGTAAGACAGCAGAATGTGCGCGGTCTGGCCAAAGCGGGCCAATGCGGGCGCCAGTGGGCCGGCAGCGATATCGAAATCGGCCTGCGCCTGCTCGGCAGCGGTGGCCCAGCCGGGCGTCAGCAGCAGCGGGGCGCTTGCACTCATGCAAGCGATGCCCTGGACCACTGCGCCGGCAAGTTTTTGCGTAACCGATAACTGCCAGCCCTGGCGTTTGCGTGCGGTGCGATTCACGAGTGTTCCCCCATTGATTTGAAGTGCTGAGGGTTAAGTCTCGTGAGACGCGAAATCGGACCACCTCTGTGCAACTTTTTTTTCGTCAGGCCATGCGCGGCTTCAACGTCACCCAGTAGCGGGTGAAATGCTGCACGTCGAGCTGCAAGGTGTCCGCCACTGCGGTGATGATTTTTTCGGTGTTATCCAGCGGGAATGTGCCTGACACACGAAGGTCCGCCAAGGCGGGGTCGCAGGCCAGGTGCCCACGGCGATAGCGGCTGACGTCGTCGAGAAAGGCCGCCAAGCGTTGGCCTTGGGCAACCAGCATGCCTTGGCTCCAGGCGGGGGCACCGGGGGGCACGGACTGACGGTCGAGCACGCCCTGGCGGCTGAAGCTGGCCTGATCCCCGGCACTCAGCAGAAGGGGTGGATGGGGCTGCAAGGCGGGTTGCACCGACAAGCTGCCCTGATACACGCTGACCTGGGTGAGCTCGGCGTGCAGCCTCACATTGAACTGCGCCAGTGTCGATGCGAGGCGGCCATGCACGGTGTCCACCCACAGTGGCCGGCTATCGGCGCGTGGCGACCGGCTAATCAGCACCTCGCCGCGCAGCAACCGCAAGCGGCGTGCCTGATGGTCGAACGCCACATCAAGGGCGCTGTCGGTGTTCAGCTGTACCTGGGTGCCATCGGCCAGCGTCAAGCGCCGTTGCTCGCCGATGCGGCTGTGGTAGTCCGCGCGCCAGTCTTGTACCAGCGCGGCGTCTTTCAGGTACCAGGCGCCGGCACCTGCGGCCATCAGCAGCGATAGTTGCTTGAGCACCGTGCGCCGCGACGGCTGCTGGCGCAGCGCCGCGTGGGCCAAGGGGCGTTGGCTTGGGCTGCGCATTTCCTGCATGCGTTGGGCGAACACCAGGGTCCGTTGCCAGGCGTGCTCGTGCAGCGGGTGCGCCTGGCGCCAGCTCATGCAGGCGGCCAGCGTGGCAGCGCTGACGGCTGGCTCTTGCAGTTCGAGGTGCCACTGCATGGCCTGCTCGGCCACCTCGCCCGGGATCGATGCAGAGCCCTGGCCGTTCATGGCAGGTCCAGGCTGTGATCGAGCATGATGCACAGGGCGCCGGCCTTGACGATGTAGCGCTTCACCGTGGTAATCGACACGGCCAGCCGCTCGGCAATGTCCGCGTGCCCCAGGCCATCCACCTGCGACAGCAGGAACGCTTCGCGCACCGGGCGCTCGAGGCCGTCGAGGGCGGCGTCGAGGGCGATCAGGGTTTCCAGCAGGATTGCCTGGGTTTCCAGGCTGGGCGCGACCTGTTCGGGCAGGGTCGCCAGCGCCTCGAGGTAGGCGCGTTCGAGTTTTTGCCGGCGAAAATGGTTGCACAAGACGCTCTGCGCCACCTTCGCCAGGAAGGTGCGGGGTGCATGCAACTGTGGCACGTTCTGTTTGTTCAACAGGCGCAGGAAGGTGTCTTGCGCCAGGTCCGCTGCGCTATGCGAGCAGTTCAGCCGCAGCCTTAGCCAGCGCGTCAGCCAGCTGTGTTGCTGGCGATAGAGCAGGGCCACATCGCACAGAAGGGGATCAGGGGAAGGGAGCATGGAGTGCGGCCGCCGCAGGGGTCATTGTTGCAAACGATAATGCTTATCATATATACGGCTTGGGCAGCCCTGCAATACGCGCGCGCGGCAATTGCCTTGGCGGTCTCTGGTCCGATATAAAACTGCTGCCCACCGGGAAGGCGCACACTGGCTGTAGCTCAGATCATCTGAGCATTGAGAGGTGTGTATGACCACTGGCAAGCGCTTCACAGAGGCTGATGCCCCCGCTGTCGAACCAGGGCACGGCGAAGACTGGCCAACCGGGAAAGATGAAGACGATACCGAGGTGCAGACGCCGACGGAAAGCCAAAGAGGTTCCGGCCATCCCGACCCGTCCAGAGCCTCTGCGGCAGAGCGGTACAGCTATCAGCCGAAGCAGAAAATCAGGCCATAACGCTTGGCTAAACGGCAGGACGTACAGGCGGCAGGTAGGGAAGCAGGCGTTCGGTCTCTTTCCTGACCACCGCGTAACACTCGCAACTGAGCTGCTCCAGGTGTGCCCTGTCGAGCACCCTGATATGCCCCCGGTTGTATTCGATCACGCCCAGCCGCTGCAGTTTGCCAGCGGCGTCGGTCACCCCTTCGCGGCGTACGCCCAGCATGTTGGCGATCAGTTCCTGGGTCATGCACAGCCGGTCGCCCGGCAGGCGGTCCAGCGACAGCAGCAGCCAGCGGCACAGTTGCTGGTCGATGGAATGGTGCCGATTGCACACCGCCGTTTGCGCCATCTGGGTGATCAATGCCTGGGTGTAGCGCAGCATCAACATCATCAGCTCGCCATGGCGGTTGAACTCGTCCTTCAAACGCTGCCCCGGCAGGCGATAGGCATGTCCGGCGCTTTGCACGATCGCACGGCTGGGGGTGCTTTCGCCGCCCATGAACACGGCGATGCCAACCAGCCCTTCATTGCCTACCACCGAGATTTCCGCCGAGGCGCCGTTCTCCATTACGTACAACAACGAGACGATCGCATCGGTGGGGAAGTAGACATGGCGCAGGGTGTCGCCGGACTCGTAGAGCGCTTTGCCAAGGGGCAGGCTGACCCGTTCCAGGTGCGGCTCCAACCGGGCGAACGTGTCCGCGGTCAGCGCGGCCAACAGGTGATTTTGCCGGGGGTTGGAGGTGGGTTGCATGCGCGGGACCGTCGGGGGCAGCGGTTGTCGCAACAAGGTTAGCCCCCACTGGCACGTGCTGCATACCCGTCGCCCTCAGTTGATGGGCAAAGGGGACGGCTGGTACTCGGCGATCACCTGGTGCAGTACGCCATCATCCTCGAGCGGCAGTACCGCTTGGGCCAGCCGCTGGCCGTCGAGGGTCAGGGTCAGTTCGGCATTAGCGCCGTTGCGTACTTCAATGCGATACGGGGTGCTGCCGAATCGGTAGTGCAGGGTGTAACCGGGCCAGTCCGCTGGCAGCAGCGGCTGAATCCGCAGGGTGTCCCCGCAGCGTTGCAGGCCTAGCAGGCTCTCCAAAATCAGCCGGTACATCCAGCCAGCGGAGCCGGTGTACCAGCTCCAGCCCCCGCGCCCTGCGTGGGGGGCGACGGCGTAGACATCGGCGGCCATCACATAGGGCTCGACCTTGTACGTGTCGATCAACCCATTGCTGCCCTGGCGCACCGGGTTTATCAAGCGCAGCAGTTCCCAAGCCTTGGCGGCATCGCCCAGGCTGGCATAGGCCATGCTCGCCCAGATGGCCGCGTGGGTGTACTGCCCGCCATTTTCGCGCACGCCAGGCAGGTAGCCTTTGATGTAGCCGGGGTCGAGGTCGCCGTGGTCGAAGGGTGGGTCGAGCAGCTTGACGATGCCGATGTCGCGGCGCACCAGGTGTTTGTCCAGCGCGGCCATGGCGGCCCGTGCCCGTCCATGCGGGGCAACCCCGGACAGCACTGCCCAGCTCTGCGCCAGCGAGTCGATGCGGCACTCCTGGTTGCTGGCCGAACCGAGCACCTGGCCGTCGTCGAACCAGGCGCGGCGGTACCAGCCACCGTCCCAGGCATGTTGCTCCAGGTGCTCGGCAAGGGTGCCTGCCTGGCGGCTGCACTGCAGGGCGAAGGCGCTGTCGCCGTGGCCCAGGGCGACGCTGGCGAACGCCCGCAATACCTCGTGGCCGAAGAACCCCAGCCACACGCTTTCGCCCAGGCCTTGCTCACCGACGCGGTTCATGCCGTCGTTCCAGTCCCCGCTGCCCATCAACGGCAGACCGTGGGCACCATATTGCAGGGCATGCCCGAGGGCGCGCTGGCAATGCTGGTACAGGCTCTCGACCAGGTTCGCCTGGGTGGGCAGGTCGTAATAGGACTCTTCGCCGGCATTCAGCGCACGCCCCTGCAGGTACCCGACCGGCTCGTCCAGCACCGCGTGGTCGCCTGTCAGTGCCACATAGCGGCTGGTTGCCAGCGGCAGCCACAGCAAGTCGTCGGAGCAGCGGGTACGCACCCCGCGCTGCAGCGGTGGGTGCCACCAGTGCTGCACATCGCCTTCGGCATACTGGTGCGCAGCGCACGCCAGCAGGTGCTGGCGGGCCAGGGCTGGGGTGGCGTGGAGCATGGCCATGCTGTCTTGCAGCTGGTCGCGAAAGCCGATGGCGCCGCCGGACTGGTAAAAGCCGCTGCGCGCCCAGAAGCGGCAGGCAATCACCTGGTACAGCAACCAGCCGTTGGCCAGCACATCCAGGGACGGCTCGGGGGTTTCGATCTGCACGCTGCCCAAGGTGTCGCGCCAGTAGGCCTGGACCTTTGCCAGTGCGTCCAGGGCCGCGCGCAGCCCTCGGTATTGCTGCACGCAGTGGCTGGCGGCCTCGGCGTTTGGCCCGGCACCCAGGCGGAACACCACGTCGCGGCTTTCGCCCGCTTGCAGCAGGACGCTGACCTGCACGGCTGTGCACGGGTCCAGCCCGGCGCCCGTGCGCCCTGACAGCCGCGCCTGGCGCAGGCCTGCCGGGGCCTGGTAGTCGCCATTGCGCCCGAGGAACTCGCTGCGGTCACAGGTAATGCCATACAAGGGCAGGTCGCAATCGACAAAGCCCACATGCCGGGCAAACGCCTCGGCATAGCGGTTACGGGCAAACACGGCGCCGCTGGCCGGGTCGATTTCAGTCACCACGTGCATGGCCGACTTGCTGCGCAGGTCGCCCAGCACCCACTCGACAAAGCAGGTCACCGACAACCGTCGCGCCTGCGTCGAGCGGTTATGCAACTTGAGCCGGCTGAACTTGATCGGCGCATCCAGCGCGACATACACCCACAGCTCGCTGTCCAGGCCGTCGTCGGCGTATTCGAAAACGCTGTAGCCAAAGCCATGCCGGGTGCGATAACGGCCAGGGCCTGGGCAAGGCATCGGGGTGGGCGACCAACATTGCCCGCTGTCTTCGTCACGCAGGTAAAGGGTTTCGCCGCTGGGGTCGCAAACCGGGTCGTTGTGCCAAGGGGTCAGGCGGTATTCGTGGGCGTTCTCGTACCAGGTATAGGCACTGCCGGCCTCCGACAACACGCTGCCAAATTGTGGGTTGGCCAGGACATTGACCCACGGCGCCGGGGGTGGCAGGCCATCAGCGTGGGCGATGAGGTACTCACGGCCATCGGCGCTGTAACCGCCGTAGCGGTTGCCCAGCACCCGCGCCGGTGCGTCTGCCAGCGAGCGGCTATCGGGTTTGCTCGGGGGGTAGGCCAGGGTCGCCTCGAACACGGCGGGGGCTGGCGGCGCGTGGCGGTGATGCAATTGCTCGGCCAGCGTGCCGTGGCTGTCGCTGAGCACCAGCCGCGCCACCGACAGGGTAAGGGTGCGGTCCTCTGCCGACAGTTGCTGCGCCGGGCGCACGAAGATCCCGCCGGGGCGATCGAGCAGCGCAGCCTCGCTGCCGGAGGTGACGATGCCCATGATCTGCTCCTGCAATTGCTGGCGGTAACCGGCCTGGTCTTCGTTCCAGATCACCAAGTCCAGCGCCAGGCCCTTCTGCCGCCAATAGGCATGGGCGAGCACCATTTGCTTGACCAAGTGCAAGTTGGCCGGGTCAGCAATCTGCACCAGCACGATCGGCAGGTCCCCCGACAGCCCCTGGCCCCACAGGCCCGACTGGCTGCGCCGGTTGCTGGCCAGCAGGGCGCCGCTGGCCCGCAGCGCCGCGTTGGGGTAGAGCACCGACGCGGCCATCTGCTCGAACAGCCGGGCATCGTTGAGCGAGCCGTTGAGCTGACGCAACTGCACCTGGCTATGGGGCCAGGCCAGGTCGAACACCCGGTCGGCCAAGTGCCGATCGCGGTACCTGGCGATCTGCTGCAGGCAGGCGTCGCGGCTGTCGGTCACGCCGGTGACCAGGTCGACCGTGGCCTTCTGGCCAGGCGCCAGGCTGATGCCGCAGCGAATCGCCACGATGGGGTCGAGCACTGCCCCGGCACTGTCGGACAAGGCCTCGGTGTGGCGGTCCAGTGCCGCCGGGGCCACCAGTGTGCGGCCACGGCCGATGAAACGCGCGCGGTCGGTTTCGTAAGACACCGCATCGATGTCGGCGCCATGCACGGCCAGCACATGGCACATCCACGGCACCGCATCCTGCTGCGAGCGCGGCCGCCGGGTGCAGATGATGGCCTGCAGCGGGCGGACCAGTTCGGTCTGCACGAACAGCTTGCTGAATGCCGGGTGCAAGGCATCGCTGAGCGCCGGTGCCAGCACCACTTCGGCGTAGCTGGTCAGCTCCAGGGTACGCGGCTGGTCACTGTGGTTGGTCAGGTGCAGGCGCCGCAGTTCGATGTCGTCTTCGGGGGACACGGCTATTTCGGTATGGCAGTCGAAATCGTTTTCACGGATGCGGAACTCGGCGCGGCCATCGCTGAAGATCGCTTCTTGATTACTGCCGCGG
This sequence comes from Pseudomonas sp. PAGU 2196, assembly GCF_022179005.1. Lineage (NCBI taxonomy): Bacteria > Pseudomonadati > Pseudomonadota > Gammaproteobacteria > Pseudomonadales > Pseudomonadaceae > Pseudomonas > Pseudomonas sp. PAGU 2196. The sequence goes on from NZ_BNTL01000032.1 coordinate 47,587, forward strand.
TGCCGCGTGGGCTGGTAAGTGGTTGACCAGAATGCACCGCTGGCGACGTCCCGCAGGTAACAGAAGCTGCCTAGGTCATCGCGGGTGGCGTCTTCGCGCCAACGGGTCACGGCCAAGCCATTGCGCTGGCTGTAGCCACTGCCGACATGGTTGACCATGACGTGGTAGCGGCCATTGGAAAGCAGTTGCACGGCGGGGTGGCGCCGATTCGGTTCGCTGAACACCCGTAGCCGGGTTTCGCCTGTGTGGCCTGCCGCGTCCACGGCCGGTGCCTGCAGGGTATGCAGGTACGGCGCGGCGGTTTTCGGCACGCGCTCCTGTAACAGCAGCAGGCTGGCCTGGCATTGCGGGTCGGAGGTGAAGCGCCGTTGCATGGGTTTGCCCAGCAACAAGGAGGTCAGGGCCAGCAGGCTCATGCCCTGGTGGTGAGCCATGAACGAGCGGATCACCACGGCGCTCTGCCCCGGGGGCAGCCGCGCCTCGCTGTAGTCAATGGCTTCGTACAGCCCGAAGCGGCCAGCCAGCCCCAGGGTGCTCAGGCGCTGCAAGTTACGGCAGGCGGCGCCCGGCGCTACCAACAGGGCCAGCGCACTGGCGTAGGGGGCGACCACGCGTTCTTCGCCCAGGCCGCGTTTGAGGCCCAGGCCGGGTACGCCAAACGCCCGATATTGGTAGTTCAGGTGAGCGTCCAGGGCGTTGTAGGCCGACTCAGAAACGCCCCAGGGGATGCCCAGCAGGTTGCCGTGGTCGATCTGCCGTTCGACCGCGGCGCGGCAGGTCTGGTCGAGCAAGGTGCCTTCGTAGCTCGGCATCACCAGCAGCGGCATCAGGTATTCGAACATCGACCCCGACCACGACAGCAGCACCGGCACGCCGGCATTACTGGTGAGTAGCCGGCCCAAGGCGAACCAACTGGCTTGGGGGACTTGGCCCTGGGCGATGACCACGAAGTTGGTCAGGCGCATTTCCGAGGCCAGCAAGTCGTAGAACGCGGTGTCCAGGCGATGTTCATCGGCGTTGTAGCCGATGGCGAACAGGTCGCGCTGGGTGTCGTAGAGGAAGCTGAAGTCCATGCTGGCCATCGCGGCGATCCGCTGCGCCAGGCTGTGCGCTTGCTCGATGCGCTGGCAGGCCTGCGTGCGGACGGTGGCCACGGCCAGGCGCTCGGCGGCGGGCCAGTGGTCCGGCTCTAGCTGCGCAAGCTGGCGCCAGCTCAACGCTGCCTGCAGCGCCGGCGCATTGCCGGGTGGCAGTTGCAAGGCGTGCAGTTCGCCAGCCAGGTCCAGGCATTGCTGATGCAGGGCCTCCAGCCAGAACAGGCAATCATCGGCCTCGGTAGCGGGCGGGCCGTATTGCTGGATCAGCCCTTGTACTTGCTCGGCGAGCTGTTGCATCAACGAGGCAGGCAACGGGGCCGGTTGCTCATGGGCTTGCCGCAGCTGCTTGCCCAGCGCTTCCAGTGGTTCGGCAGCACGGCCAGCGGTGGCGTACGTTTCGTGCAGGATGTCGAGCGTGTCCAGCAGGCCCTGGCCCAGCCGGCGGTCGAGCACGGGGGTATCGGCCATCCCCAGCAGCCCAGGCTTGAGCGTCAGCAGCAGGGCCGCCAGGTTGCCGCTGTCCACCGCAGAAATATACAGCGGGTGCAAGGGCGCGCGGGTTTGGGTGTCGTACCAGTTGTAGAAGTGCCCCTTGTAGCGCTCCAGGTGGTCCAGGTTGTCGAGCATCTGGGTCAGGCGCTGGAAGAGGCGGCCGGCCGTGAGGTAACCAAAATCATGGGCCGCCAAGTGCGACAGCAGGGCCATGCCGATGTTGGTCGGCGACGTGCGGTGAGCGATGTTGGGGAAGGGCGGCTCCTGCAGGTTGTCGGGCGGCAGCCAGTTGTCGGCAGGGCCTACATGGCGGTCGAAGAAGGCCCAATTGCGCCTGGCCAGCCGGTGCAGAAAGCGCAGGTCCTGGGCCTGCGGTGCGAAAACGCTGCGCCCGCGCGTGCGGCTCAGCCACCAGGCCAGGGCCGGGCCAAGCAGCCATAGCGCAAGCATGGGCGACGCCAGCAGCAGGACATTGGGGTGCTGCGCCAAGGCGACCGTCAGCAGCAGCACCAGGGCGGGCTGTACCCATTGCTCGCGATACACCGCCTGCAGGGTATCGGCACTGTTGCGTTCATCCTCCCGCGAGGGGTTCCACTGCAGCAGCCGGCGTTTGCTCACGGTTAGCCGCCACAGCGTGCGGGCGATGGCATCCAGGCTGTAGCGGGTCTCGAACGGCAACCAGGCCAGCGACAACCCGGCCCGCACGAAGTAGATGCCCGAGGTGTGCAGGGCGGCAAGCAGGTGCTCGGCCAGCGGCACATCGGTGGTTTTGCGCACCAGTTCGAGCAGGGTGTCCAGCAGTGGGCGGGTCAGCAGCAGGCCCAGCAGCGCGACGGTCCACAGCAGCGGCGTGGCGCTGGCCAGCCAGCCCCACAGCAATGCCGTCAGCAACGCGGCCGGCTCCAGGCTGCGGCGCAGGTTGTCGAAGATCTTCCACCGCGACAGCGCGCTCAGTGGGCGCTGCGCCTGGCCTTCGACGCCGGTGCGCAGCCACGGCACCAGCCACGGCAGCAGTTGCCAATCGCCGCGTATCCAGCGGTGGCGGCGCTTTACATCGGCGCTGTAACGCGCCGGATACGCCTCGAACAACTGCACGTCACTGAGCAGGCCGGCATGGGCGTAGCAGCCTTCGATCAGGTCGTGGCTGAGTACACGGTTGTCGGCAAAGCGCCCGTCCAGGGCCCGCTCGAAGGCATCCACGGCGTAGATGCCCTTGCCAATGAAGGAGCCACTGAGGAACAGGTCCTGGTACACGTCCGACACCGCCAGGGTGTAAGGGTCGACCCCGGCATCGCTGCCGAACAGGCGGGCATAGGGGGAGCGCGACACGCTGGGCAGGCTGATGCCGACCCGTGGTTGCAGGATCGCGTAGCCTGACTGGATGCGGCCGCTGTCGGCATCGAAGCAGGCGCGGTTCAAGGGGTGCTGCATGGCACCGACAAACTTCTGCGCCACATCGCGTGGCAACTGGGTGTCGGTGTCCAGGGTGATGACGTAGCGCACCCGATCGAGCGTGCGCAGGTCGCCGACGATGCGCATGAAGCACTCGGCCCCGCGTCCGCGCAGCAGGGCATTGAGCGCTGCGAGCTTGCCGCGCTTGCGCTCGTGGCCCATCCAGCATCGCTCGGTGGGGTTCCACAGCCGCGGCCGGTGCAACAGGAAGAAGCGCTCACCGTATTTTTTGTTCAGTGCACCAATTCCGTCACTGGCGAGGTCGAGTAGGGCCGTGTCTTCGGCGCAGGTTTGTGTGGGGGCGTCCATGAAGTCGCTCAACAGCGCGAAATGCAGGTGGTCATCACGGTTGGCCAGGTAACGCACCTCAAGGCCTTCGACCAGTTCTTCGACGTCGGCCGCGTTGCCCAGCAGGCTCGGCACCACGACCAGGGTGCGGGCCTCGACGGGAATCCCCGCGGCGTAGTCCAGCCGTGGCAGAAACGCAGGCTTCACGGTCAGTGTCACCAGCCAGTTGACCAGGCCGATGGCAAGCCGGCTGGTGGTCAGCAGCACGGGAAGGGCCATGGCCGTCACTGCCCAGGCAGGCCAGCCCTCGGCAGCCATGCCCGCGACGAAGCCCCAGGCCAGCAGGCACGAGAGCAGCGCCGACGGCACCAGGTAGAACGCCAACGGTGCCCGGTGCAACAGGCGCTGCCAGCGCTCGGCAAGCGCCACCCGCGCCCCCAGGCGCTGTTCCAGCAACGCCAGGCCAGCGCCTGCCAGGTAATAGCCGACGTGGGCTGCCTGTGGGTGCGACGTCGCGCTTGCGGCACGCGCCAGTTCGATGGCGGTGTGTGCCACCTGCTCTTCACTGAAGGCGCTGTGCCGCGCCAGCTGTTCTACGATGTGCCGATAGTGATCACGGCTGGCGAAGTCCATGGCTGCGTATACGGCGGCGGGGTCTTGGCCGAGTACTTGCTCGACATGGCTCAGGTGTTCGACGAAAAGCCGCCAGTCCACGGTCGACAGCAGCCGCAGGCTGCCGATGCTGTTGCTGATGGAGACCTGGTCGATAGCCTGTTGTTGCGCATCGAGCTGCACCTGGCGCTCGATGCTCATTGCCGACTCGCCCAGCAGTTGCTCGATCCAGGCCAGTGGCTGGGTCAACGCGCTACTGTGGCCCTGCAGTCGCCTGGCCAGCTCGGCGACGAAGGCGGCGGTCATCGGTGGCTCCGAGCGGGCCATGTCGGCCACCACCAGCACCACGCTTTTGGCATCGCGTTCGGCGGTTTCGCTGAGGGTGTCGGCCCAGCCATTGGCTAGGTCGCGATCCGCCCCGTTGGCCATGACCCGTGCGGCCACGCGGCGCAAGTTCTCGATCAGCGCCAGCCTCAGCATGATCGGGATCGCCCAGAGCTCGCCCAGGGTCAGCGTGGCGGTTTGCTGATAGGCCTCGACGAAGTGGCTCAGGCTCTCGACGTCGACCCGGCCATCGCCGTGGCAGATAGTTTCCAGCGCAATGTCATAGACCCGCGGCAAGCCGCTTGAGGCGCCATTGTCTAGCCGGGGCAGTTGCAGGCTGTAATCGCTGGGCAGGTGGCGTTTGGCGATGCGGATATGGCTTTCGACCAGGTAGAAGTTGTCGAGCAACCACTGCGCGGCAGGCAGCGTCGGGCGTGAGTCGGGCAGGGCGGCGGCGAGGGCGGTACAGCTTGCGTAGAGCATGCGTTCGTTATCGGCCAGGCGGTCGAGCAGCGAATCGTCGGCAGGCAACTGGCTCAAGCGGTGCTGGCTGGCGAGCCAGGTGCCGTGCTCGGCCAGTTGCTTGGCGCTGTACAGCTCCGAGCGCAGCAGGCTTTCGTAAGTGAACGCGTGCCGTGGCGCGCGCCAGCGCCGGGCACGGTTGGCCAGGCGTTGCACGTAGCTGAGTGCGCGAAGCCAAGGGTTGTCCATGGGTGTCGGGTGCCGTGAGCTGACCGGTAGATAAGCAGTGTGCGTGGGGCAGGCAGGCTGGGTCTGTACGGTAGCGAACAGACCCGCCCGGGTAGAGGGCACATGCTGCTCCTGCCTCCCGTTGAACCTGTTCCGCCATAGGAGTTTGCCCCGTGCTTTCCCTCGCCCTGATGCCCCCTTTACCGGCGCCGATGTACAAGCCGACCGTGTCGCCCCAGCAGATGCTGGGCATGGTCTGCCATGACCTGCGCACACCGCTGCAGGCCGTGAGCATGGCTGCAGAGCTGCTGTCGCGTCGCCAGCACACTGCCGATACGCTCAAGCTGCTGGGCACCATCAGCGATTCGGTGGCGCGGGCCCAGCGGCTGGTGGCGGACCTTCTGGACTACACGTTGCTGCAAGAAGGTAGGGGCATCGCCCTGCATCCTGTGCTGTGCGACCTGTCAGAGGCCGTTGCAAGGTGCGTGGAAGAGCTGCGCCTGACCTGCCCCGATTACCCCTTGATTCACCTGCACCTGGGCGAGCGCAGCGCCCTGTTCGACAAGGACCGCCTTCATCAAGCCGTCAGCAACCTGGTCGCCAATGCCGTCGCCTATGGCGAGCGCGGTGCGCCCATTCAGGTGACATCGCGCAGCTACGGGCGTGCAGCCACGGTCAGCGTACACAATTGGGGCGTACCCATCCCTGCCGAGCTGCTTGGGCGCCTGTTCGAGCCGCTGGTACGCGGCCAGCAACGGGCTGCAAAGGCCGGCAGCATTGGGCTGGGGCTGTTTATTGTCAGGCAGATAGCCCAGGCGCATGCAGGTGAAGTTTCGGTCACATCGACAGAGCAGGCGGGTACTACCTTCTGCATCACCCTGGCGATGCCGTTCCCGCAGTGATCACATGACCTGCCCCTACCGGGAAGTGTGCAGCCTTTGCCTGCCTGGTCAGGCGCCTGGCAGGGGCGCGCGGCGGGCCTGGGGGGCGGCCCATAGCAGCTGTGCCACGCCAATGGCGCGCTCTTCGAAACCGCCCTGGCAATAACACAGGTAGAACTCCCACAGGCGCTGGAAGGTTTCGTCATAGCCCAACTCCATCAACGCGGTGCGCGCATGGCGCAGGTTGTCGCGCCAATGGCGCAGGGTGCGCGCATAGTCGGTGCCAAAGTCCTCCAGGTGCACCAGGTTCAGCGCCGTCTGGCGGCTGGCGGTGTCGAGCAGGACGCTTAGCGAGGGCAGGGCGCCGCCGGGGAAGATGTAGCGCTGGATGAAGTCCACCGAACGCCGGGCCTTTTCGTAGCGCTGGTCACGAATGGTGATGGCCTGCAACAGCATCAGGCCGTCGTCCTTGAGCAGCGTGGCGCAGTGGCGAAAGTACAGGGGCAGGTAACGATGGCCGACGGCTTCGATCATTTCGATCGACACCAGCTTGTCGAAGCGCCCTTGCAAGTCGCGGTAGTCCTCGCGCAGTACCGTGATGCGTTGCTCCAGGCCTGCCGCCTGCACACGTTGCAGCGTGTGCGCGTACTGCGCCTCGGAAAGCGTCGTTGTGGTCACGCGGCAGCCGAAGTGGGTAGCGGCATGGATGGCCAAGCTGCCCCAGCCGCTGCCGATTTCCAGCAGGTGCTCGTGGGGCTTGAGCTCAAGCTTCTGGCAGATGCGCTCCAGCTTATTCAACTGGGCCTGCTCCAAGGTCTGCTCGGGGCTGTCGAACCGTGCCGCAGAATACATCAGGGTAGGGTCGAGCAGCCGTTCGAACAGCGCATTGCCCAGGTCGTAGTGGGCCAGGATGTTGCGCCGCGAACCGCGCCGGCTGTTGCGGTTAAGGCGATGCAGCAGGCGCAGCGCCGGGCGGCCGAAGCGCGCCAGGCCACCTTCAAGGGCGTCCAGCACGTCCAGGTTGGCCACGAACAGGCGGGTTACCGCCGCCAGGTCGGGGGTGCGCCAGTAGCCATGGATATAAGCCTCCCCAGCACCGATCGAACCGTTGCCGGCGATCAGGCTCCAGGCGGCGTCATCGACGATCTCGACTTCGGCATACAGCGCGCTGCCGGCGTCACCGAAGTTCCAGTGCTGGTCATTGCAGATCAAACGCAGGCAGCCTTGGCTCAAGCGCCGCAATTGCGCCAGCACGGCCATCCGGGCCAGGCTGCCAAGCACCGGCGTCAGGCCGGCCGACTTGCTAACGCTCAGTGTGGGGTCGGACATGATCAGGTTCCTTACAGGCGTGGCCAAGGCTCAGGTCGCCCTGGCTGGCGGTGTGGTTGTAGACAGGGGTGCGCTTGAGTAGCAGGCACAGGGCCTGCCAGTAGATGGCAGACACCGTACGCAGGCTCATCCACGGGAAGCTCAGGATGTAGCGGTGCAAGGCGGGCCGGTTCAGCGGTTCGCGGCGCAGCGCCAGGTGGGCCTCGAATACCTTGTGCCCCTCGCGCCAGTTCGCCATGTGCACGTGCACGCGCTGGCCGTCGAGCACGAAGCGCAGGCGGTAGTCCATGTCCAGCGGCATGAATGGCGACACATGAAACGCCTTGGCCAGGCTAAATGAATCGGGCTGGCCGTCTTGCACCGGCAGCACGTAGTGGTGGCGTTGCCGCCAGGGTGTATTGCGGACCTCCAGCAGTATCGCCACCAGGTCGCCGTCGCGGTCATGGCAGAAGTAGACGCTCACCGGGTTGAACGACAGCCCCCAGCAGCGCAGTTGCGTGAGCAGGTGCACCGCGCCTTCGGGTGCGTGCCCGGTTGCTTGGCCGACCAGCTGGCGGGCGGCCTGGGCCAACGGTATGCCGGGCGCGGTCAGTGCCGGCAGGTAGTCGGTTTCCCGCCAGCACAAGGGCGCCAGCCGCGAGCGCGCGAGCCAGCGCGACAGGCCGCGCCAGTGTGATTGCTCGTCCAGGTCCAGGTAGAACATGCCGACCCGGTAGCGGAATGCATGGTGCCGCGGGGTCAGCCGCCGATGGCTAACCCAGCCATGACACAGGCTGCTGTTCACAAGCGCTCTCCGAAGTATTCTGCCACTTTCAACGCGCTGAGCACGCCGTCTTCATGGAAGCCGTTGCCCCAGTAGGCACCGCAGTAGTAGCTGTGCTGGCGGCCCTGCAATTCGCCTTGGCGGGCCTGTGCAGCCAAGGCCGCGAGGCTGTACTGCGGGTGGCTGTAGCTGAAGCGGGCGAGCACCTGGGCTGGGTCGATCTGCGCCGTCTGGTTGAGGCTCACGCAGAAGGTGACCGGGGCATCGATGCCCTGCAGGATGTTCATGTTGTAGGTGAGTGCCGCAGGTGCCTGCTCGGCGCCGCCCAGCCGATAGTTCCAGCTGGCCCAGGCTTTGCGCCGACGCGGTAGCAGGCGAGTGTCGGTGTGCAGGACCACATCGTTGCTGGCGTAGGTGAGGGTACCCAGCACCGCACGCTCGTCCGCACTGGGTGTTGCCAGCAGGGCCAGGGCCTGGTCGCTGTGGCAGGCGAACACCACCTTGTCGAAGCGCTCGGTACCGGCGGCGCTGATCACAGTCACGCCGTCGGGGTCACGGATCACCCGGGCCACGGGGCAGTTGCGCCGGATACGCTCGGCAAAGGGCTGGCACAACGGTGCCACGTAGCTGCGCGAGCCACCTTCGATCACCCGCCATTGCGGGCGCTGGTTGACCGACAGCAAACCGTGGTTGCGGCAAAAGCGCACGAAAAACTGCAACGGAAAGCCCAGCATGTCGGCGCGTGACATCGACCAGATCGCCGAGCCCATGGGCACGATGTAGTGGTTGATGAAGCGCCGCCCATAGCCGTGTGTGCGCAGGTAGCTGCCCAGCGTGGTGTCTTCTTCGATGCGCCGGTTGTCCAGGTCGGCCAGGGCTTGGCGATTGAAGCGCAGGATGTCGCGCAGCATGCCCCAGAACCCAGGTGACAACAGGTTGCGCCGTTGGGCGAACAAGGTGTCGAGGTCATGGCCGTTGTACTCAAGGCCACTGGCGGGGTCATGCACCGCAAAGCTCATCTGGGTCGGCCGCGAGGCCACCCCCAGGTGTTCGAGCAGGCGAATGAAATGCGGGTAAGTCCAGTCGTTGAAGACGATGAACCCGGTGTCCAGCGCATACTGCTGGCCGCCCCAGTTCACGTCGACGGTATGGGTGTGGCCACCCACCCAGTCAGCCGCCTCGAACACCGTCAGCGCATGCTGGCGTGAGAGCAAGTGGGCACAGGTGAGGCCAGCGATACCGCTGCCGATGATTGCGATGCGCATGGCGTGCTATTCCCGTGGGTTTCGTGCCAGGCGTTGGCCTAGCTGCAGACGCCAGCGCACCGGCAATGCGCCGAGCAGGCGCAACACCCAAGTGAATGCGCCGGGGAAGTTGATTTCCAGCGGGCGTTTGGCCAGGCGCGTGACGATGTGCCCGGCGGCGCGCTCGGCGCTCCAGCGCTGTGGCATGGGGAAGTCGTTGCGCTGGGTCAAGGGTGTGTCGACGAAGCCAGGGCTGACGAGGGTGACGTCAATGCCCTCGCGGATCAGGTCGATGCGCAGCGACTCCACCAGGTAACGCAGGGCCGCTTTGGACGCGCCATAGGCGCCGGCACGGGGCAGGGCCAGCCAGCTCACCGAACTGCCCACCACCACCAGGTGCGGGTGCTGGCCACGGCGCAGCAAGGGCAGGGCAGCGGCAAGGCAGTGGCTGGTGCCGATCAGGTTGGTGCGCATCACCCGCTCGACCAGCGCCGGGTCGAAGTGCCCTGGTTCCAGGTATTCGCAGGTGCCCGCGTTGAGGATCACCAGGTCGAGTGCACCCCAGGCATGCTCGATCTGCTCGGCGACCTTGGCGACCTGGCCCGGTTCGTCGTTATCGCCGATGGCCAGCATGGCCTGCTGCGCAAACCGCGCCGCTAAGGGTGCCAAGCGGTCGGCCTGGCGGCCACCCAAGGCCACCTGATGCCCCTGCTCCAGCAAGCGCCGCGCCAGCGCCGCGCCAATGCCACTGCTGGCACCTGTCACCCAGCAGCGGCTCATGCCAGCCTGCCTTTGAGCCAGCGGACCGCGCTGCCCATGATCGGGACATGCTCGTAAAGCAGCGCACCGGCGTCGAAGTAATCCTGATGAAAGTGAACCCGCTCGTGCCAACGCAGGTGGCTACAGCCTTGCAGGCTGATCAGCGCGCCATTGCCCAGGCGAGGGTGGCGAAAATGCAAGGTCCAGCGCAGGTACCCGTGGCCCGGCTGCACTTCGTCGTAACCCTCGAAGGTGTAGCGTACCTCCTGCACGTTCGCGTACAGCTGCGCGAAGTACCCCCGCAGCGCAGGCAAGCCGCTGATCTGGTGCAGGGGGTCGCGAAAGGTCACGTCCTCGCTGTACAGGTCACCGAGCATGTCGAGGGTGTGCGCATCGAGGCTGGCAAAGCGTTCGGCGAAGGTTTGCAGGTAGCTGTGCATTCACTTTCCTGTACAAAAAAGTTTTCTTGTACAGGTATAGTTTAGCTTTCACCGCAAAGCTATACAGGATGATTTTTTTGTACAGTTTTTACCCGGTGGCCGCCAAACGGTGGCCTTATTCCGGCGCCTGCGCCCCGGCAATATGCCGCCCGGCCACGTAACCGAACGTCAGCGCCGGGCCCAGGTTGATGCCACCTGAGGGGTACCAGCCGCCAAACACACTGGCCATGTCGGTACCGGCGGCATAAAGCCCGCCAATCGGTTGGCCTTGCTCATCCAGTACCCGTGCATGGCCATCGGTGCGCAAGCCGGCAAAGGTGCCAAAGCAACCGGGCTGAACCTTCACAGCATAGAACGGCCCTTGTTCGATCGGCGCCACGCACGGGTTCGGCCCGCTGTACGCCGGGTCACCCTGCTTGCGGTTGAACGGCGTGGAGCCGCGGCCAAAGGCCGGGTCCTGGCCGTGGCGCGCGTGGCTGTTGTACTCCGCGACGGTGCCACTCAAGCCGACAGGGTCGATGCCGCAGGCGCGGGCCAATTGTTCGAGGCTGGCACCGCGCTTGAGGTAGCCACTGCGCAGGTGCGGCCATACCGGCAACGGCGCAGGCCGGGCGTGACCAAGGCCGTAACGCCGCAAGAAGCGGTGGTCGCAAATCAGCCACGAGCAGGCTTCCTCGCCCGGCGGAACCGCCTCGAGCATGGCTGACACATAGTCGTAATAGCCGTGCGCCTCGTTGACGAAGCGCTTACCGCTGGCCAACACGGCAATAACGCCGGGCTTGCCGCGTTCGATGATGTGCGGGAAGTGGCCGACGCTGCCGTCGCGGTGCGGCACTTTGGAGACCGGTGCCCAGGCCACTGCAGATTTCAGGTCGGTGGCCACCACACCGCCTGCCGATTCGCCAAGGCGCAGGCCATCGCCCGAGCAGGACTGCGGGGGCAGGGCGAGGTTGTCATGGCCACTGGCATCACGCGCAAACAGCTGCCGGCGCCGCGCACTGTCGTTGGGGAAGCCCCCGGCGGCGAGCACCACGGCTTTCGCCCGGACGGTAAGGTCACCCTGCGGTGTACCTATCACGGCGCCGCGCACTTGGCCGTGCTCAATCAGCAGGCGCTTGGCCGGGGCAGATTCCAGCAGCCGCACGCCCAGGTCTTCGGCCGATTTTGCTAGGCGCGCCACCAGGGCCACGCCGTTGACCAGGTGCATGGCCCGGCCATGGCGGGCGAGGTGGTACAGGTGGCGGCCAAAGCGCTTGCACACATGCAAGAAGGCCCGTGGCGAGCGGGTCATGTTGAGGAAGGCGGCCAGGTCAGGGCCGGCCATGATCGGCATGCCCATGAACGAGGTCTCGCGCAGGGTCTTGCGCAGGCGGGGCAACAGCGCGCCGACCTCGCGGGCATCATAGGGCGCGGCGATCACCTGGTGCCCACCGGTGGCGGCGCCGGGTGTGTCGCCATGCATGTCGGGGATGGCGTTGCCGTCGACAAACTGCAGCGCAGTGTGTTTCTCGAAAAAGGCGACCATGTGCGGGCAGGCCTCGAGGAAGGCATCAACCCGTTCTGCATCGTAATGCGTGCCCAATTCGTTACGCAGGTAGGTGCGGGGCTGTTCGATGTCTTCGACGATGCCGGCGCGGCGGGCCAGCGGGTTGCGGGGTACCCAGGCCCAGCCACCGGACCAGGCCGTGGCACCGCCGAACACCGGCGCTTTCTCTACCAGCATCACGCGCTGCCCATGCCAGGCTGCCGTTACCGCTGCGGCCAGGCCGGCTGCGCCTGAGCCAATGACCAGAACGTCGTATTCGGCTTGCAAGGTGTCGGTAGGCATCGCAGGGTCTCCGGTATTATTATTGGAACGTGATTCCATATTCTTTATGTGAGACGGAGCCTGATGCAAGCGAGGCTGTGCAGAACTGGTCGATAACCGGACACTTCAACGCACGCCTGCTGCGCCGATGGCCGTGGCTGTGGAATCATCTTCCAGAATTCATCCATTTTTCAGGGACCTTAGCCATGGCTGGTAGTCAGATCGAACGCGCCTTCAGTCTTGTAGAAAGCCTGACCGGCGAGCCTGAGGGCCTTGCCCTGCAGACGTTGGCCGAGCGCCTGGAGATCCCCAAGAGCGCCACCCACCGCATGCTGGCCGAGCTGATCCGCCTGGGCTACGTGCGGCAGAACCGCGACAACAGCCGCTATCAGCTGTCTGCCAAGCTGGTGGCGATGGGCTTTCGCTACCTGTCCAGCAGTGGCGCCGACATCATTCAGCCGATTCTTGACCGCCTGGCCCAGGACAGCGGTGAGTTGGTGCGCCTGGGCGTAATCGAAGGCAGCCGCCAGACTTGGATCGCCAAGTCCCAGGGCGCGCGCTCCGGCTTGCGCTACGACCCCGACATGGGCCGCGATGCCCCGCTGTTCTACACCGCCTCCGGGCATGCCTGGCTGGCCAGCCTGAGCGACGACGAGGCGCTGCAGATGGTCTTGCGCCAAGGCATCGCCGACCCGGCACAGTTCGGCCCGAATGCGCCGCGTTCCACGGATGAACTGCTGGGCTACCTACAGCGTGCACGGGAGCGTGGCTATGCCTGGGTCGAGCAGACCTCAGCGGTGGGCACGTCAGCGCTGGCTGCCGTGGTGCGGCGCCCACGCACTGACGAGGTCATCGGAGTGCTGAGTATCGCCGGCCCCAGTGCCCGGCTGGCGCAAGCGCGCCTGCCTGAACTGGCTAGCCTTTTATTGGCGGCAGTGGGCGAACTGTCGGCGGCCAGCCAGGCTAGCGAACTGTTTGCCTGAAGCGCCGCATGTTCATTAGTGGTCGATAACCGCACAGTCTGTGCAGGCGGTGCTTCTGTAAAGCGGACCCGAGTTCTAAATTGTCGAGTATGAATTCTGGAACCATGTTCCGTAATTTATCCCCGACAACAATGACAAGAGGACAGTCCGTTGAATGCACCGCTTCGTATCGCCTTGATTGGCGCTGGTATCATGGGCCGCCAGCACTACCAGCACCTGCGCCAGCTGCCGCAAGCGCAGTTGTGCGCGGTGGCAGACCCCGGCCCGCAGGCTGAGGCTTTCGCCGCCGAATGCGGGGTGGCCTATTACGCCGATCACCGGCAGATGCTGGCCAGCGTCAAACCCGAGGCCGTGATCGTCGCCAACCCCAACAACCTGCACGTGGCCACCGCGCTCGATTGCATCGAAGCCGGCGTCCCGGTGCTGGTGGAAAAGCCTGTGGGCGTGCACCTGGACGAAGTCCGTGCGTTGGTCGAAGCGTCCAAGCGCTGTGGTGTGCCTGTGCTGGTTGGCCACCATCGTCGGCACAACCCGCTGATCGCCAGCGCGCGCGGCCTGATCGCCGAGGGTGCGCTGGGCAGGCTGATCAATGTCACTGCGCTGTGGCAGTTGCAGAAGCCCGACAGTTACTTCGACACCCCCTGGCGCCGCGAGCCGGGCGCCGGTTTTTTGCTGACCAACCTGATTCACGACCTCGACCTGCTGCGCTACCTGTGCGGCGAGGTCGTGCAGGTGCAGGCGTTCACCCGCAACGATGTGCGTGGGTATGCCAACGAAGACAGCGCCGCCGTGCTGCTGCAGTTCGCCAACGGGGCGCTGGGTAGCCTGACGGGTTCCGACGCGGTGGCTGCACCCTGGAGCTGGGAGTTGACGTCCGGCGAGAGCCCGATCTACCCGCGTCAGGATGGCCAGCCCTGCTACCTGCTGGCCGGCAGCCACGGCGCGCTGAGCATTCCGCAGCTCAAGCACTGGCAGTACGGCGAAGCAGGCTCCGGCTGGCACACACCCTTGCTGCAAAGTGGCGCCGAATCGCCGGCAGGTGAAGCGTTGACCTTGCAATTGCAGCACTTCATTCGCGTCGCTCGCGGTGAAGAGGCCCCCTTGACCGACGCTGCAGATGGTGGCCGCACGCTGGCCCTGGTCGAGGCGATCCGCCTGGCAGCCGAAAGCGGCCGGGCCTGCGCCCCCGAGACGATCGCCTGACGCGAGCCTCATTCACACCTTTAATAGCCTTCAGGTAACGAACATGACTGACCGTATTTTTTCCCTTGCCGCGCTGACGGTGCTCGAGCTTTCGCCGCCGGCCATGGTGGAGGCCGCTGCCCGTGCCGGCTACAGCCACGTGGGCCTGCGTTTGGTACCGGCTACCGCAGAGGAGCAGCACTTCCCGCTGGCGGCCGACGCCGACCTGCGCCGACAGACTCAGGCGCGCCTGCGCGACACCGGCATCAAGGTACTCGACCTGGAAATCCTCCGCCTCAAGCCTGAAACCTGTGTTGCCGATTTCGAAGCCATTCTGGCGGTGGGTGCCGAGCTGGGCGGGACCGAACTGCTGGTGGCCGGTAACGACCCGGACGAGGCACGCCTCACGGAGCGCTTTGCCGCACTGTGCGACCTGGCGGCTGGCTATGGCATCCATCCACACCTGGAGTTCATGCCCTGGACTGATGTTCGCGACCTGCGCCAGGCCATGCGTGTGGTTGCCAACGCTGACCGGACAAACGGCTGCGTTCTGGTGGACGCCTTCCATTTCAACCGCTCCGCTTCCTCACTCGACGACCTGTCCCACTTGGCACCGCAGCGCATGCGCTATGCGCAGCTGTGCGACGTGGCCGGCCCGGTGCCGGACGATATGGACGAGATCCTGCGCCAGGCCCGCAACGAACGGCGCTTCCCGGGTGATGGCGATGCTGATTTGATCGGCCTGTTGCGTGGCTTGCCGGCCACCGTACCGCTGAGCCTGGAGATTCCGACGCGGCAGTTACTGGAGCAGGGCGTGAGTGGCGAGCAGCGTGCGCGGATGGCGCTGGAGAAAGCCAAGGCGGTATTGGCGCGGGTTTGAGCTTCAAGGGCCACTGTGCGGGCGCAGAGAACTAATATCGAAAGCGAGCCCCCCATCCTGTGGGAGCGGGTTTACCCGCGAAGAAGGCGCCGCGGTGTATGGCACCGGCTTCGCCGGTGTTCGCGGGTAAACCCGCTCCCACAGGTCCCTGCTAAATCAATCAGGTATGTGTTGTTCTGTGAGAGTTGGCTTGCCAGCCAAGGGCTGCAAAGCAGCGCATGACAGTAAACTTCAAGGCCGCTCCACGTTAGGCAGAGGTCCAAGGGCCTGTCTGCAGGAAAAAAAGGGCTCCGAAGAGCCCCATAGAGGAAACCTGAAAGGCCTTTACGCGGCCTCGATCCCACGCGGCGCCATGAAGTACATCCACACCAGGGCAATGAAGTACATCACCGGAATCATGGTGAACAGCACCGCATAATTGTTGTGGGTGACCGTCAGCACGCTGCCGACGATTTGTGTCATGAACATGCCGCCGATGGCCGCGCACATGCTGCCGAAGCCAAACACCGTGCTCACCAGATGCTTGGGCGTGTAGTCCATGACCAGGCTCCAGATGTTCGCGGTCCAGGCCTGGTGCGCGCCGACCGCCACGGCGATGGCAAGCACCGCGACCCACAGGCCACTGGCGTGGGCTGCGAAGACGACGCTGACGATGGTGCAGGCAAAGATCAACATCGAGATCAACCGGGCACGGGTGGCGCGCACGCCGCGGCCGATCAGCCAGGACGACAGAATGCCGCCGCCGATGCTGCCGAAGTCTGCGGTCAGCCAGATCAGGATCAACGGGATGCCCATCTGGGTGACGCTGATGCCCAGGTCATACTGCTGGTTAAGAAACGGCGGCAGCCAGTACAGGTAAAACCAGAACACCGGCGCCGTGATCGAGTAGGCCACGGCAAAGGCCCAGGTGCCGCGCTGGCGCAGGATGCGGCTGAACGGCACCGGTTTGGCTTCGGGCTCCACGTCTTGCTGGATATAGTCCAGCTCGCTCTGGCGAACGTGCGGGTGCGCCTCAGGGTTGAAATACTTCAAACCCCACAACACCACCCAAACCAGACCGAGGCTACCCATGGCGATGAACGCGGCCTGCCAACCCCAGGCAGCGAGAATCAGTGGCAGCAGCGCCGGGGTGACCATGGCGCCGACGTTGGTGCCGGCGTTGAACAGGCCGGTGGCGATGGCGCGCTCGCCGGCGGGGAACCACAAGCGCGTGGTCTTTACACACGCCGGGTAGTTGGCCGCCTCGGTCAGGCCCAGAATGAAGCGGCAGACCATAAAGCCTGCTGCCGAGGTCGCCAGGCCATGGGCGCCGGTGGCCAGGCTCCACAGCAGGACGGCGCCGAAGAAGGCATGCTTTACCCCGACTTTGTCGATCAGCCGGCCCTGCAGCACAAAGCCGATGGCATAGCCGACCTGGAACCAGAAGTTGATGTTGGCGTAGTCCATCGCCGTCCAGCCCATGTCCTTGGCGAGAACGGGCTGCATGATGCCGAGGGCGGCACGGTCGATGTAGTTCAGGGTGGTGGCGAAGAACACCAGGGCAAGCATGCCCCAGCGGGTCTTGCCGACGGCGAAGGCGCTGCGCACCTTGTCGCCGATGGATCCATGGGCGAGGCGGGGGCTGGCAGTGTCGAACTTGGAAGAGGTCATGTGAAGTCGTTTCTTGAAATTGTTTTGAACGGCAATGCGTCTGGAACGCGGTTTTGCCCAGGGTAAGGCTGGGCGCGCAAGGTCATTTATGGTGAGCAGTGAAGGGGGGAGCGTCAATTCAAAGATGGGGCTACTGTTCGATGATCGAACAAAAGTGACGCGGCGTCTTCTGGCTGATTGCACAGTGCCATGCCTGCCAGGTAACCGAAGGTCATCCCAGGGCCAAGGGTGATACCGCCGCTGGGGTAGTGCCCGCCCATGATGCTGTGCATGTCGTTGCCGACCGCGAACAGGCCAGGTATTGGGCGCTGCAGGCTGTCCAGCACCTGGGCCGAAGCATTTGTGTGCAGGCCAGCGAAGGTGCCGAGGCTGCCGGGTAGCAGTTTTACCGCATGAAAGGGCCCGTGCAGCAGCGGCCGCAGCGACGGATTGGGCGCGTGCAAGGGGTCGCCCTGCGCGCGGTTATACAGCGATGCGCCACGCTGGAAGTCCGGGTCCGTGCCCTGCGCCGCATGGTGGTTGAAATGTGCCACGGTGCGCTGCAGTTGCGCTGCGTCGATCCCGCAGCGTGCGGCCAGTTGCGCCAGGGTAGGGCCGCTGAACAGGTAGCCACGGCGCTCATAGAAGCCGGCAGGGAAGGGGAACGGCTTGGCCCAGCCGATACCGTAACGACGTTGCGCGGCGTGGTCACAGATCAACCAGGCTTCGTGCTCCTCACCGGGTGGCGTGGAGGTGAACAGCGCATTCATGAAAGCATGGTAGCTGTCGGCCTCGTTGACGAACCGCCGACCGTCACCGAGCACGGCAATGAAACCCGGCTTGGCGCGGTCGATCAGGTGCGGGAAGTGGCCGAGGCTGCCGTCGCTTCGCGGCACCAGTGAGACCGGCGCCCAGGCCCCGGCGTGGGCCGCCGTGGTGGTGACCTGTGCGCCGACTTGTTCGCCCAGGCGCAGGCCGTCGCCGCTGTTCTGTGGTGGTGCTGCGCAGTAGTGGCGATCGCCCTCGGGCGCATGGGGGATCAATTGGGCGATGCGCTGGCGGTCATGGGGGAACCCGCCGCAGGCCAACACGACACCGCGTCGCGTATGGATCACCTGGCCATCGCTGAACTGCACGCCTGTGATACGCCCATCCCTCAGCAAGCCTGTGGCCTGCCGGTCATGCAACAGCGTCACGCCCAGGTCGAGGGCACTGCGCAACAGGCGCGCCACCAGCGCGTTGCCGTTGACCAACTGCAGGCCGCGACGGTGCAGCAGCAAGTCGCGCCCATGGCGCAGCAGGCGTTTGCCCACGTGCCAGGCCGCCTTGGGTGAGCGGCTGGCGTTGAAGAAGGCGGCCATGTCTGCGCCACCGGCGATGCCCATGCCGGCCAGGCTGACGATGTCCAGGGGCGGCCGTAGCCGTTGGATCCAGTGCCCAAGCAGGCGCCCGTCGAACGGCTGCGCACACAGGGATCGCCCGCCCCGCGCACTGCCATCCCCCTCGTGCATGTCGGGCATTTTCGTCCCGGACTGGAACTGCACGGCGGTATGTCGCTGGAAGAACGCCACCATCTCCGGTCCATGGCGCAAAAACGCCTGCTGGCGCGGGTCGAGTTCGGCGACGTGGGTCTGTGCGCGCAGGTAGCGTTCTGGCGCATCGTCGGCTTCGACGGTGCCTTCGGCGATCGCCAGCGGGTTGCGGGGTATCCATAACCAGCCCCCCGACCAGGCGCTGGTGCCGCCGAACTGGCTGGCCTTTTCCGCGACGATCACCTTCAGGCCGTGATGGGCGGCGGTTACTGCGGCAGCCAGGCCAGAGGCGCCGGAGCCGAGGACAAGTACGTCACATTCCAGGGGTTGCATGGAGGGGCTCCGGTCAGGTTGGAGGGGGCGTCAGTTACTGCAGCGGCGAAAAGCCGGTGGGCCGCATCAACCGCGACTGCAGCCGCAACACTGCGCCCAGCTCGCGATTGCGCTGCGAAAACTCCGCCCAGCGCGGGTCCGCCGCCATCGCCGCGCGGCGCTGCATGCGGTCGTCGAGGCTGGTGTAGGCCCACAAGTGCACCACCTGGTTGACCTCGCCGAATTCACTGGTAAAGAAACCGACCAGCTTGCCCAGGTGCTCGCTCTGCACCGCCAGCGCGTGGCTTTGGTACAGCGCCAGCCAGTCGGCCATTTTCAGTGGGTCGAGGGTGTAGGTTCTCAGTTCGTAGTACATGCGTTTGTCTCCAGAGGTTGGGCCTGCGCCTGCAGGCGGTTGGCAATATGGCTGGCGGCGATCCAGCCGAAGGTGAGGGCAGGGCCTAGGGTGATGCCTGGGCCGGGGTAGGTGCCGTTCATCAATGAGTTCATGTCGTTGCCCGTTGCATAAAGGCCGGCAACTGGCGTGCCGGCGCGGTTGAGCACGTTGGCATGGGCGTCGGTCACCAGGCCGCGTGCCGAGCCCAGGTCGCCGGTGTGGAGTTGGATGGCGTAGAAGGGCGCCTTGACCAGGGGCGCGAGGCAGGGGTTGGGCGTGTGATGCGGGTCGCCCATGTAGCGGTTGTAGCTGTTGCCGCCTTTGTCGAATGCGCGGTCGATGCCGTTGCGGGCGTCGGCGTTGAAGCGCTCCAGTGTCGCCTGCAATGCCTGAGGGTCGACGCCGATGGCCTCGGCCAGGGCGCGGGGTGTGTCGGCGCGGTACAGGTAGCCGGCGTCGATCAGTGCCGCGTTGTTCACAGGTTTCGGGCGTGCCAGGCCCAGGCCGTAGCGGTTCATGGCCTCGGCGTCGCAGATCAGCCAGCAGGTGGTGAGGTTGCTGGCGAACATGGTCTGCACGAAGTGATGGTAGGAGTTCGACTCGTTGACGAAGCGCTGCCCGGCCGGGTTGATCGCGATCACCCCCGGTTTGGCACGGTCGGTGACCAGGTGCGGGAAGCGTTCGCGCTCACCATTGGCATGGCGCAATTCGGAAACGGGTGCCCAGAAGAAGTTAGCGGCCAGCCCCTCGCCGTGGGCAGCATCCACCGCTTCACCCAGGTGCAGCGCGGCGCCGTCGTTGGTTGGCGGCGACATGGTCAGGTGCGGCGCATTAACGCCTGGGCGGTAGGCGGCAGCCAGTTCGCCGGCTGCAAAGCCGCCCATGGCGCAGACCACACCACCCCGGGCACGCACCTGCACGCGCCGGCCTTCGTGCTGCACCACCACGCCAGTCACCGCGCCGTGTTCGACGATCAGCGCCTTAGCCTCGCTGCGCAGCCACAGTTGTGTGCCGTGGGCAAATGCAGTGGTGGCCAGGCGTGCAATCAGCGCATTGCCGGTGGTCAGGCGGGTGCCACGGTGGTGGCGAAGGCGATCCAGCGCATAACGCGCCATCAGCTTCAGGCAATGCCACAGGGAGCGTGGTGATTTGCGCAGGCCAAGAAAATGCTGGATATCCACGCGGTTGACCATCATCCCGCCGAACAACAGCATGCCCGGCGGCGGCATTTTAAGGTCCTTGAAGCGCGGGCCGAGGCGGCGGCCGTCGTACTCGACCATTTCCAGCGCCCGGCCGAACTGGGTGGCGCCGGGCTCATCCGGGTAATAGTCCGGCGAGTGCGGGCGCAGGGCATAGCGCAGTTCGGTGTGGCGCTCCAGCCAGCGCAGCGCTTCATGCCCACGTGCAATGAAGGCGTCTACCAGCGGTGCGTTGTAGCCGGCACCAATCACGGTTTTCAGGTAGGTGCGCATGGCTTCGGGGGAGTCTTTGGCGCCGGCTGCACGGGCTTGATCGGTGCCATACACCCACGCCGCACCGCCGGAAATCGCCGACGTGCCGCCGAAGGTGTCGGCTTTCTCCACGATCAGTACCTTCAGGCCAAGGCTGGCGGCCGTGGCGGCGGCGGCAAAGCCCCCGGCACCACTGCCCAGGACCACCAAGTCGTACACCGGTTGCGCGTGTTCGGTAGCGGCCATGGCTCAGATCTCCAGCGGGGTGACGCCCATGAAGGCGCCGAGGTGTCCGAGTTGGGCAAAGGCCATCTGCGGGCCAGTCTGGATCGCACAGCCCCGGTCGCGTGCCTGCTGCAACAGTGGGGTGATTTCTGGCGAGGTGACCACGTCGGCAACCAACGTGGAGGGTTGCAGGGTTGCCAGCATCGGCGCCGGCAGCGGCAACTCATCGGTGCTGCCCATGCCGACCGGCGACGCGTTGACCACCAGGTCGAACGCTTCAAGCGAGCGGTAGTGGGTGGCGATTTCGAGACTGGGGAAGGCCGTGCCGAGTACTTCGCAAAGCGCGCCAACGCGGGTAGCGCTGGGGTCGCTGAGGGTGATCTGGCGCACGCCCGCTTCGCCCAGTGCGTAGGCGATTGCACTGCCCACCCCACCACAACCAATCACCAGCGCGCGTTTACCTGCTGGCTGAAAGCCCTGTTTACGTGCGGCGCCAAGAAAGCCTGCGCCGTCGACATTGTCGCCGAGCAGGCGGCCGTCACTGTGGCGGCGCACCACGTTGACCGAACCCAGTGCGGCGGCGCGCGCACTGAGGCCGTCCAGGCGTGCGGCCAGTGCCTGTTTGTAGGGCACGGTGACCACGCAACCGCGCAGGTTCTGCCAGCCGCGCAGGCTGCCGACAAAGGCTTGCAGTGCAGTCTCTTGCAGGTCGATGGGGAGCATTGCCAGGTCGCAGCCATTGCTGGCGAACCAGGTGTTGAAGTTTTCAGGCGATTTCACCTGGGCGATGGGTGAACCGACGATGGCGACCAGTTCTGTCGAACCCCGAATCATGCTGACCTCCGTGCTTGCTGTTGTTGTGCAGCAAGGGTGACCGGGTGCAGGGCGCGGGGAAATGCGCTTGTCGGGCGGGTAGTGCGATAATCGCAGTCAGGTAGCGATTATTGGCGGGCAATGCTGAAAAATGTGCGTCAGTTTTCCCACTGGAGGAGCAGCCTTGTGCTGCGAAGAGGCCAGTGGCAACACCCTCGATCTTCGCTGCTTTTACTGGCCTCTTCGCAGCACAAGGCTGCTCCTGCCCGGGCTCGCGCATCACTGGAGAACCCCCATGGACAAACCCGATATCCACCCCCGCGACTTGATCGCAGGCTTGCAGAAAGGCCTGGCATTGATGCAACTGTTCAGCGTCGATCAGCCACGCCTGACCGTGCCGCAGGCAGCCAGGCAATCGGGCCTTACCCCCAGTGCCGCGCGCCGCTTCCTGCTGACGTTGGTACACGAAGGCTTTGCCGACACCGACAGCCGCCAGTACTGGCTCACGCCCAAGGCGCTGCGCATCGGCCAGGCCTACGTGGACTCGGCACAGTTGCCGCGCATGCTGCGGCCCATCGTCGAGCAGGTGGCGCGGCAGACCCAGGAGCATGTCTCGGTCGGCACACGTGACGGCGATGAAATCATCCACCTGGTGCGCAGCCGCTACAGCCACATCGCCTCGTTGTCGATCAGGCCCGGCTCGCGGGTGCCGATGTACTGCACCGCTGGCGGGCGAATCTGGCTGGCGGCGCTGGAGGAGGCCGCGCGCGATGACTACTTCTCACGCAACCCGCTCCGCCCGCTCACGCCCTATACCCAGACCGATCGGGCGCTGCTGGAAGCAGAGTTGCAGCGCGTGCGCCAGCAGGGCTACAGCATCGTCGACCAGGAATACGAAATCGGCATGCGCGTGCTGGGTGTACCGCTGCTGGACCGTAGCGGCCAGTTGAAGGCGACGCTGACGATCACCACCCACGCCTCGCGGTTGAGCGTCGACGAGATACGGCTGCGCTACCTGCCACCGCTCTACGAGGCGCAGGCGTTGTTGAAGCCGGTGGTTGGCTGACTGCTGCGTATAACGTTCAGCGCGTTTGTAGGGTGTTACTTCTGCTTCGAGAGCCTGTGCGACATGAACTGGTGTGAGGCCGAAAACAGTCGCCGGAACGTCAGCAACACCGCGCACACGGTCCCCAGCCCCGAGGCTGCGGCGATCAGGAACATGATGACGATCTGGTAACGGACGGCCTCTGCCGGACTTTGCCCGGCGAGGATCTGGCCGGTCATCATCCCAGGCAGGCTGACGATGCCAACCACCGTCATCTGGTTCAGGGTTGGCATCATGCCGGCTTTCACCGCCTGCGCAGCAGCGGCTTGAGCCGCCTCCCAGCGAGTGCCGCCCAGGCTCAGGACCGTTTCCACGGTGGCGCGGTTGGTAGTGAGCTCGCGTGTCATGCGGTCGATGCCCAATGACACGGCTGTGAGCGTGTTGCCGAGCACCATGCCGAGGATAGGGATGGCGTACTGGGGGGTGTACCAGGGGTGTACCTTCAGCACCACCAACAGGCCGATGGCCGTGACCAGCCAAGCGCTCAGCCAGACAGAGATGATGCTGTCGACGAGCAAACCGCGGTGACGATGCTTGCCGCGCCCCGCCGCCGAGCTGCCTGCGACAAGCGTCATGGCCAGCATCAAGGGCAGTACCACATACCATTCGGCAAACTGGAAAACCCAGCCCAGTATGTAACCGATCGCCAACAGCTGAACCACGGTGCGCAGCGCGGCCCACAGCAGTTGCCGCTCCAGTTGCAGCTTCAACAGAACGGACAGCACGCCATTGATCAAGATGAGCAATGACGCAATCGCCAGGTCCGCATAAGAGAGGTTCTGATAGGTCATGTGATGTTCTCGCAAAGCACACCTTGCCGCATGCTCATCTGGCGGGTGCACATGCGCAGGGCCTGTTCACGATCATGCGATACCCAAATATAGGCACGCGAATGCCTGGCTGTGTTGAACCAGTTCATCACCAGCCGTTCCACGGCGGCTGCCGAGCGCGGGTCTAGCGCTGAAGTGGGTTCGTCGAACAGGATCACCTGGGGTTCCAGCAGCAGCACGCGGATCAACGCAACCAGTTGTGCTTCGCCGCCCGACAGGTCGGTGGCCAGCTTGTCCAGAA
Organism: Pseudomonas sp. PAGU 2196; assembly: GCF_022179005.1. Taxonomy (NCBI): domain Bacteria; kingdom Pseudomonadati; phylum Pseudomonadota; class Gammaproteobacteria; order Pseudomonadales; family Pseudomonadaceae; genus Pseudomonas; species Pseudomonas sp. PAGU 2196. Next base: position 71,345 of record NZ_BNTL01000032.1, read on the forward strand.
AGCCCTGGGGTTTTTCGGCCTGGCCCAGCAGCTCATCGAGCACGCGGCTGTCTAAACGGCGGTGGCGCAGCGACTTGAGCCTGAAGGGCATCTGCAGGTTGTCCATGACTGAACCTTCCACCAGCGCAGGCCGTTGTGCCAGGTAACAGACACATGACCGGTAGTGGGGGATCGACTGGGCGGCGATGGCGCTGTTCATCCACCGGACTTCGCCGGTGCTGGGTGCATCCAGCAGCGCCAGCAAGCGAAGCAGGACACTTTTGCCCGAGCCTGAGTTGCCACTGACCGCCACACGCTCGCCTGCGCACAGCGAAAAGTCGGTCGGTGCGAGCAATGGCGGGCTGCCTGAGGCCGCCACGCGGCTCAGGTGCTTGGCTTCGATCAGTACTGGCAGGTGCTGCGCAGCTGAGGGGGATGAGGACACGAGGCCTTCCTGGGTCAATCATCGTTGGCCGGGCCAGTGTCGCAGAGGCCGCGCCCGACAACCAGCCTGCGCAGCTCAGGCCCAGCTAAGTTTTCATCCGTAATGTGCCTCCTGACCGCGACAGGATCCGAGGAGGTACCCGCGATGAATGCAGTGAGCACCGGCTGGCTGAATAAAGTCCCGGAAGTGACGTTATCCTTCTGGATCATCAAGATCATGTCCACCACCGTGGGCGAGACGTTTGCCGACTTCCTGGCCGTCGATGTCGGTTGGGGGCTGGGCATCACCAGCGTGGTGATGGCCTTGCTGCTGAGTGCCGCGCTGGCGCTCCAGCTGCGCAAGCGCGAATGCGAGCCCTGGATTTACTGGTTGTGCGTTGTGCTGGTGAGCATTCTGGGGACCCAGATCACCGATATCCTGACCGATGTGCTGGATGTCAGCCTCTACACCAGCACCGCCGTGTTTTCAGTGCTGTTGATGGCCAATTTTGCAGCCTGGTACGCGTTGGAGCGCAACCTTTCGATCCGTCACATCGTTACGGCCCGGCGCGAGTTGTTCTATTGGAGCACGGTGCTTTGCACCTTTGCCCTGGGGACCGCAGGTGGCGACCTGGCGACCGAGGCATTGGGCCTGGGCTTTGGCATCGGTACGCTGATTTTCGGCGCCTTGATCGCCGCCTGCCTGATTGCCTGGCGGTTGGGCGTCAACACGGTGCTGGTGTTCTGGGTCGCCTACATCCTGACCCGCCCCCTGGGTGCATCCCTCGGCGACCTGCTTACCCAGGCACACGCCTATGGTGGCCTTGGCATGGGCGCTACCTGGACCAGCGCGATATTCCTCTGCGTCATCTTCATCCTGGTTGGCGTCGCCCAGATCGGTGCCGTCCAGTCCCGCCGGCTCGCCCCTTGAGCACGAGGTACTTATCCATGATTTCACATTGCACATTGCGCTCTGTCTTGGCAGTCGCCTGCCTGGCCTCGGTACTCGGCATCACCCAAGGCTGCTCCAAGGCAGGTGACCCGCAACAGCCAACCGCTGGGGTGCATGCCTCCAGCAAGCTCGGTGACCTGAGCGCATTTCGGGTTATCGCTGAGGACGTCGCGGCGAAGGTGGACGCCCAGGACCTGCCTGGCGCCAAGGCGCGCATCAAAGACCTGGAAAAGGCCTGGGACGATGCCGAGGCGGGCATCAAGCCGCGTGCTGCCAGTGACTGGCACCTGCTGGACAAAGCCATCGACCATTCGCTCGATGCGCTGCGGGCAGGCCAGCCACAGCAGGGCGATTGCAAGGCGGCGATGAGCAACCTGCTCAAGGCCTTCGATACCTTGCAGGGCCCGCGACAGGGCTAAGCAGGGCTGGAGCGGGGTGACAGCTTTCCTGTAGATACCGGGGAGGCTATCGTTCCCTCAAAGCTTGGCACCGAGGGAGACGCCATGCGAATTCTGTTGGTCGAAGACGACACCATGATTGCGCAGGCATTGCAGGCTGCACTGGAAGCAGCTGGGTATGCCGTGGATTGGGTCGACAATGGCCTGACAGCGGAGGCGGCACTGCGTACGCAAGCCTACGACCAAGTCCTGCTCGACCTAGGGTTACCTGGGCAGGACGGCTTGCAGGTGCTGCAACACCTGCGAGCAGCGGACAACCCGGTGCCGTTGCTGATCATTACGGCCCGGCCAGGCCTGGATGACCGCTTGCGGGGCCTGGATGGCGGCGCGGATGACTTTTTGCAAAAGCCCTTCGAGATGGCCGAGTTGCTGGCCAGAATGCGTGCGGTCATGCGCCGAAAAGGCGGGCGTGCGGCGCCCGAGCTGGGTAACGGCAGGGTGACCTTGGACCCGGCCGCAAAATGCGCGTGGGTGCCAGGCCAGGACGCCGTGCAGTTGTCCAACCGTGAATTCACGCTGTTGCAGGCATTGTTGGTACGGCCCGGCGCGATCCTGTCGCGTGCGGAGCTCGAAGACAGGCTCTACGGCTGGGGCAACGAAGTCGAGAGTAACGCCGTGGAGTTTCTGATCCACGGTTTGCGCCGCAAACTGGGCAAGGATGTCATCCGCAATGTCAGGGGGCTGGGATGGATGGTCTCAAAAGACGTCTGAAGTACTCGCTGCAACTGCGGCTGTCGTTGGCGCTGACGATTGCGATTCTGCTGGTGGCGACCCTGACCGGGCTGTTCAGCTATGTGTCGGCCTACGATGAAGCGCTGGAGTTCCAGGACAACAGCCTGCGCCAAGTCGCCGCGTTGCACACGCGACAGGGCCTGACGTTTCACTACGGCGACAACCAGGCCATTGCGGCCGAAGACGACGAAGAAACCCGAATCGTGATTCAGTACCTGGCGGATGGCGCCAAGGCAAGCCATGGCGATGACAGCCGGCTGCCGCTGCCCATTCCCGTCACGGTCGCCGATGGTTTGTCGACCGTGCAGGTGGGTGACGAACCCTTTCGCGTGTGGGTCGGCAAAGACGCCTCAGGGGCGCGCTTCGTGGTGGCCCAGGAAATCGGCAGCCGCAACCGTGATGCACGCGACAGTGCCTGGCGAGCATTGCTGCCATTCGCCATTCTCTTTCCGACGCTGCTGCTCGTGGTTGCCGACCTGATCCGCAAGCTGTTCAAACCCGTCACCGCGTTGGCGGCGAAGCTCGATAGCCGAGAGGATCAAGACATGCGTCCCATCGATGATCAAGCCCTGGCCAGTGAAATCCGCCCCTTCGTGCATGCGATCAATCGGCTGTTGGCGCGCGTCGCGCGCACGCTGGAGGGCCAGCAGCGATTTGTTGCAGATGCAGCCCATGAGCTGCGCACACCTCTCACAGCGTTGTCCCTGCAGAGCGAGGGGCTGGCGTCCGAACCGATGTCCCCGCAAGCCCAGGCCCAAGTCAGCCAGCTACGCCGGGGTATCGGCAGGAGCCGCAAACTGGTCGAGCAGTTGCTTGCCCTGGCAGGCGCTCAGCTGGGTGCAGAGCCCTCCGGCAGTGTGTCGGTACATGAAGTTTGCCGCTTGGTGCTGGAAGACCTGATGCCCCTGGCGGAGCGAAAGCAGCTCGACATTGGCGTCGAAGGGGATGATGTGCGCTTGAACATCCGTGAAGTCGAGCTTCGCGCAGTGGTCAAGAACCTGGTCGAAAATGCTATTCGCCACGCGCCCGAGGCGGGGCATGTCGAAGTGTCGATGCAGCAATCGGCGGAGGCGGTAGAGCTGTGCGTCCGTGACGACGGGCCCGGCATCGCGCCCGAAGAGTGGGAGCGGGTGTTCGACCCGTTCTACCGAGGGCAGGGAAACCAGGAGGAAGGTTCCGGGTTGGGGTTGTCCATCGTGCGGACCATTGTGCAACGCACCGGGGGGCAGATAGACGTTGGCTTTATCGATGCGGCCAGCCAGCAGGGCTGGTGTGTGCGCTTGCGCTGGCCGCGGTGAAAAGCCGCTGAAAGGTGTCGAAAAGCATCCAGGCTAAAAGCCCCGCGTGGACAAGGCACCCATTAATGGGTAGAACGGGGGCCTGCTCGACGCAGTGGTTTTCTATCTCGACACGACAAGGAATATCAGGATGACGATCGAACGCCTGCACACTAACGCTCGCATGAGCCTTGTGGTCAAGCACCAAGGCACCGTGTACCTGTCCGGTGAGGTTGCCAACGATTTTGCGGGCGATGTGCAGCAGCAAACCCGTGAAACCTTGCAGAACATCGAGCGACTGCTCGACCAGGCCGGCACAGACAAGACACGGATTTTGTCCGCCACCCTTTACCTCAAAGACATCGATGCCGACTTCGCGGGCATGAATCAGGTGTGGGATCAATGGTTGCCGCAGGGGTGTGCGCCAGCGCGCGCAACGGTGCAAGCCAAGTTGTATGACCCTGCCGTGCTGGTCGAAATCTCGATTATCGCAGCGCTCCCTGACGCGTAACGGCTTGCTCACAACCCAGCTCTAAGTGCAGCGCTGGCCCACAGCGCTGGACAATCTTCTTCTGCCGAACGGAACTACCGCCCAGGCCACGCTTTCTCAAGGCTAGCTGCCTGCTTTGAAAGTGGCGCGATATTCGCATCCAAGTGAATAACGCTACCTGCTTGCGAGCGCAGGGCGTTGTGTTGGGAAGTAGGAGGTAGACATGTCTGACAGGAGCAGCCTCAGGAGCAGAGCGACGGTGCTGTGCTTTCGCAGTGGCAAAATACTCCTGGTGCGTAGAAAGGCCAGGAAATGGGGCTTTCCGGGGGGCGGTGTGGGCACGAATGAGGCACCGTTGCACGCCGCCAGCCGAGAGCTGAAAGAGGAAACAGGGATTTGCCGTGAGCGCCTGGTGGCGCTGTGCACGCTGCAAGTCGGTAACACCCTCCATTACATTTTTACCCTTCAGCTGGACGATCAGGATAAACCGGTGCCGAAGAATGAGATCGTCGCTTGCAAGTGGATTGAGCGCGATGCACTGAATACCTCCCTCCTCAAGCCCGCCGCTGCGGCACTGCTGCGTAGCGAACTGCCGGCGCTGTGTGCTTGACCCGAGTCACGCTAGCCGTCACGGCGTTTTCGGCCTGCTTCATAACGCGACAGCAGAGGCTGCACGCTTAACCCATGCACGACAATGCTCAGCGCCACTACCGACAGCGTGAGGTTGGTGATGGCCGCGGCATCGCTGGCGCTCAGGCCGTGGTTTACCGAGTAGAACAAGTAGTAAAGGCTGCCTATACCACGTATGCCGAACCAGCCCAGCATGCCGCGCTGGCGAAGGTCCAGCAGGCCACGCCCTGGGATGATCAGCGTACTCAATGGCCGAATGAACACGAACAGCGCCGCGCCTACGGTCAGTGCGCGCCAGTCCCAGTGCTCGATCAACACGACACCGAGCAAGGTCACCAGAAACACCTCCATCGCCCGCTCCACAAGCCCACCAAACGAGAGCATGTCGCCCAGCATGATGCCGGCTGCGACCTGCGTGTCTTCCAGCGCGGCGATATCGCCTTTGACCGCGTGCTCCGGTGCGACATGCTGGTGGCCGACCACCGGCTGCACAAGGTGTTCTGCAGGCGCTTGTGGGGTGGGGCTGGCGTGTACTTCGGCCTGTCGCAGGCCCAGCCCGGCAGCGAACACGGCGAGAAACCCATAGCCATGGATCAGATCAGCGACCACATAAGCCATCGCGATCAGCGCCAGCGCCAGGTAGTCGTTGGGCGAGAGGGTGCTGTCCTCGTGCCGGGTGCGCAGGTACAGGGTCAGGTGCCCTAGGCCGCGTCCCATCCAATAACCACTGAGCAAGCCGGCTGGCACCGCCCACAGCACGTCTTGCCACAGCCAGTCAGTCAGCCATTGACTGCCTGCTGCGCCCTGCACAAGCAGCAAGCCCAGGATTACGAACGGAAAGGCGACCCCATCGTTGAGCCCTGCTTCACCCGACAGGCTGAAGCGCACGCGGTCGTAGTCCTGCGCGTCATTGACCTGGACCAAGGTGGCCAGCACCGGATCGGTCGGGGCAAGGATGGCGCCAACCAACACCGACACCCCCCAGCCCAGGTTCAGGCCGTAATGCAGCACCAGGCTGACCCCGGCGATGCAAGCCAGCATGACCGGCCCAGCCAGGAAAACCGCCACCCGCCAGCTGCGGCTGCTCAGCGGCAGGCGCAGCTTGAGGCCGCTGACAAACAGGGAAAACAGCACGGCGACCTCGGTCAGGTGCTCCATCCAGCCGTGCGCATCGGGCAGCTCGAGTTGCAGCAAGCCGAGGCCACCTGGGCCAAGCGCGACGCCCAGCGCCAGGCACACGACCGAGGTTGTGACGGGGATCCAGCGCAGGTAAGAGGAGGTCAACGCCAGCAGCAACAAGACTGCGCCGAGCATGGCCACCCAGACGATGAAGCTCATGTGCGCAGTGCCTCCACGGCGTCGGGCTCTGGGGCTGGCGCAGGTAGGCAGCTTTGTTAGCCACCGGCTGGGTCAGACACTCAGTCTAGTCGTCGCCCGAACCGCCGCAGGTGACAAGGCGGCGGGCGACCCTGCCTCAGGCTCGCGCATTGTTGGGCGCACCGGCAGTACTGCGGCCTGTAGCTGCTTGCCAACGGCGTGATCGAACGAAAGCCGACCGTCTATCTGACGCTCCTCGATGATACGCCCGGCGTCCAACACGACCACCCGCTGGCAGAAGTAGCGCACCAGGCTCAGGTCGTGGGTGATCAGCAAGAATGCGGTGCCGTGCTCGCGTCGAAGTGCATCCAGGCGCTGCAGCAGCTGCAGTTGCAACACCCGGTCCAGGTTTGACAAGGCCTCGTCCAGTATCACCAGTTTGGGTGAGATGGCCAGCGCGCGGGCGATATTGGCGCGCTGCAGCTGGCCGCCACTGAGTTGGTGCGGCAGGCGCTCGGCATGCTCGCTGCGCAGGCCCATGTGCTCTAGTAGCTCCACGGTACGGGCGTTGCGTGCAGCTTCGTCCAGCTCGCTCAGGTGACGCAACGGCTCGGCAATGCTCCAGCCGATGCTGCGTTGCGGGTTGAACGCGCTGGGCGCGTCCTGGAGTACCAACTGAACGGCGCGCAAGAAAGCACGGGCCTCACCGCCGCGCAGTCGGCTGACCTCTTGGCCGGCAAATGTCACCTGGCCACACGCGGGTTTCTCCAGGCCGAGCAGTAACCGGGCAAGCGTGCTCTTGCCGCTGCCGCTGCTGCCGAGCAGGCCGAGCGACTCACCGGGCTGCAGCTCAAGCTCAATGCCGTCGAGCACCTGCAGCCAGCCGCGTCTGCTCAGTAGCCCTCCGGAACGGTAGCCATGCCCGAGTTGGTTAACGTGCAGCAGGCTCATGGCTGGCTCCCGTTTAGTAGCTGATGGGCTTCAAGCAGGGTGCGGGCGGTGGCGCTGGCCGGCTGATCGAACAGGCCATGCACTGTTTGCCGCTCGACGACGCGCCCCGCTTCCATCACCGCGACATGGTCGGCGCAGCGGGCAACCACCCCCATGTCATGGGTCACCAACAGCACGCCAAGCCTGTGCTGCTGCACCAGCTTCATGAGCAGGTCGAGAAAGCGCGCCTGGCTCACGGCGTCGAGGTCGCTGGTGGGCTCGTCCGCCAGCAGAAAGGGGCTTTCGGCCATGAGCGCAAGGGCGATCATCATGCGCTGCAACATGCCACCGCTGAGCTGGAACGCGAACGACTGCAGGACCCGACTGCGGTCATCCAACCCCACGGCCTCCAGGCATTCATCCATGCGCGTACGTGCAGCGCTGCCTACGACCCCTCGCAGTTTCAGGGTTTCCTGGGCATGGCTAGCCATGTTGCGCACAGGGTTGAATGCACTGCGTGGGTTCTGCAGGATCAGGCTGGCAAGCTGCCCACGCACCTGATCGGCCGCCAATGGCTTGCCATCGTGCAGCAACTGGCCGCGTGTACGGCGCAGGCCTGGCGGCAGTACGTCAAGCAAGCCCAGGCAACTGAGCGATTTGCCCGATCCGCTGTGACCGACCAGGGCACAGACTTCACCGCGGCGCAGCTGCAGGTCGACGTCGTCCACCAACACGCCAGCACGCCCTTCGATACACAGGCCTTTGAGCTGTAACGTCGACACGGGCATTCAATGAGCCTCCTGGGTTGGGTCCAGGCGATCACGCAACGCATCGCCCAACAGGTTGAACGCCATCACCGAGAAGAAGATCATCAGCCCGGGCAACAGCAGCAGTTGCGGCTGGGTCCAGATGAACTCCTTGGCATCGTTGATCATCACCCCCCATTCGGCACTGGGCGGGGTGACGCCAAGGCCGAGGAAGGACAGCCCCGAGACATGCAGCATCATGTGCCCGATGTCCATCGTGGCCAGCACCAGCAAGGGGCCAGCAATGTTCGGCAGCACATGCTGGCGCAGCCGCGCCCAACGTGAGGCACCGGCCAGGCGTGATGCCATCACGTATTCGCGGCCGCGTTGGGCGATGACCATGCCGCGCACCATGCGCGCATACCATGCCCAGTGCGACAGGGCGATGGCAATGATCACGTTGCTCAGGCCAGTACCCAGCAGGGTGACGAAGAAGAACGCCAGCACCAGCGTGGGGAATGTCATGAACATGTCGCACAGGCGCATCAGCAGCAGGTCGACCTTGCCACCGACAAACCCGGACACCCCGCCCACCAGCAAGCCCAGAAACAGCACCAGCGCCAGTGTCAGCACTACGCTGCCCAGCGACAGCCGTGTGCCGACGATCAACCGGGACAGCACGTCGCGGCCAAGGTGGTCGGTGCCCAGCCAGTGGCTGCTGTCCGGTGGCAGCAGGCGTCGGCCGAGGTCGACCAGGTCCGGGTCGTGCGGGGCAAGCCATTGGCCAAACACGGCCAACATGCAGAGCACGCTGACCAGTACCAGCCCTGCAATCAGGTTGGCCCGGCCGGGCAGCGTAGTGCGACTGAAGATGGCCAGTACACTCATGCGTCGACCCCTTCAAGACGGCTGCGAGGGTCGAGCCAGGCATAACAGACATCCACCACCAGGTTGCAGACCATCAGCAGGCCTGTCAGCAGCAGGGTGAAGCACTGCATGACCGGAAAGTCGCGGTTGAGCACCGCCGACACCGCGAAGCGGCCGACGCCGGGCCAGGCGAAGATGGTCTCGATTACCAGTGCCCCGCCGATCAATTCCCCAATGTGCATACCGGTGGCCGTGACGAAGGGTAGCCAGGCGTTGCGCAGCACGTGGTCACGCCATACCCGGCGCTCGGGCAGCCCGCGGGCACGGGCGTAGGTGACATAACGCTGGCCGCTGGCCTCCAGCAGGCTTGCCCGCAACAGGCGGGCGTTGATCGACATCGACATCAGGGCAATCGCCAGTACCGGCATCACCAGATGCCCGGCACTGCCGCGGCCCAGCGGCGGTAACCAGCCCAGCCAAAGGGAGAACAGCGCAATCAGCAGAAACGCCAACCAGAAGTTGGGCATCGAGACACCCAGGAACGTCACCGCGCGGACGGCGTGATCGGGCCAGCGCCCTTGCCAGCGCGCAGCCACCAGGCCAAGCGGAATCGACAGCAGCAGGGTGCAGGCCAGGGCCAGGCCGCCCAGTTGCAAGGTGGCGGGCAGGTAGTAAAGGAGGTCGTCGAGCACCGGCCGCCCCGTGAGGTATGAAATACCGAAGTCCAGCTGCACGGCCTTCCCGAGCCAGGTCAGGTACTGCTCAAACAACGGCCGGTCGAGCCCCAAGGTATGGCGGACTTCGGCAATGGCCGCGTCAGTCGGCGGGATGTGCGACAGGCGAAGGTAGTCCAGGGCCGGGTCGGTGCTGCCCAGGTGCAGCAGCACGAAGACCAGCAATGAGACCCCGAGCATTACCGGTACCAGCAGTGCCAGCCGCAACAGGATATAGCGCAGCATGTCAGTCTCCCTGCTTCGGTGTCATGGCTTCGAACGGCACGTCGAACAGCGTGCTGCCAAATTGCACATGGGCAACGGAGTCGCGGCGAACGCTGATGGCGGTGAGGTAGGAAATCGGCAGGTACACGGCTTGCTCATGCAAGGTGGTGAGGATGAACTGGTACTGTTCGGCGCGTTGCTGCGCGTCGGTACTTGCCAGTACCTGGCCAATGCGTTGGTCCAGTTCGTCCTTGATCGCCAAACCACGCTGCGCCATGTAGTCGGCATGGCCGGCATAGCGCATGGAGCTGACAAAGGAGTGCGGGTCGTAGGGCGCTCCCCAGGTGTCGGCGAAGATCATGCCGAAGTCGCCATCGCGCTGGCGCCGGACCAGCCCACCTTCTTCGACCGCACGCAACTCGATGCGCATGCCGACCTTAGCCAGCTCGCCTTGCAGCACTTCGGCCAGGCTCTTCTGCAGTGCGCTGGTGCCGAGGAACACCAGTTCGATCGACAGCGGTTCACCGGCCTTGCTACGTACCGTTGCGCCTGCCGTCAGGGTCCAGCCGGCAGCGTCAAGTTCGCGGGCGGCTTGGGCAGGGTCGTAGGCGTAGGGTTTCAGGCCGATGTCGGCATAGGGCATGTTGCTGGCGAACAGGGTATCGGCACGGGGCTCGAGGCCATACAGAATCTTGTCGATGATGGCCTGCTTGTTCACCGCTTGGTTGATCGCTTGACGCACGGCCAGGTCACGGGTGGCGCCATGCCCGGTGTTCATCGCCAGGGTGCGGGTAGCCAGCGGTGCCGAGAGGGCGGTGGTGAAGCCTTGGTCGCGCAGGCGCACGAATGTGCCGGCGGTAATCTCGCCGGCGGCCCCTTGAATCAGCTCGAGCTCGCCGGCCTGCAGGGCCAGCGCGCGGCTGTTGGGATCAGGGATGACGTTCACCCGCACCTCGCCATAGGCCGGCTTTGCGCCCCAGTAAAAGGGGTTGCGGGCAAAGCGGTCATACTCGCCCAAGCGCGATTCGATCCGCATCCATGGGCCGGTGCCGACGGGTTCGCCAGGTTTGGCCTGTGGGGAGCCGAAGCGCAGCGGGCGCACTTGGGCCAGTTCCATCAACGTTGGGTAATACGGGTGCTTGAGCACCAGGCGCAAGGTCAGCCGGTCAGGGGCCTCAATGTGGTCGAGGGTGGTGACCAGCTCCATCCAACGATGGCGTTGGCTATTGGCAAGGACGGCATCCAGGTTGGCCTTGGCAGCTGCAGCGTCGAATGGCGTGCCGTCACTGAAGCGCACGCCATCTCGCAAGTTGAAGGTGTAGGTCTTGCCATCGTCGGAGACTTGCCAAGCCTGTGCCAACCACGGCTCTACAGTGCCCGCCGAGGTGTAACGCACCAGCGGTTCATACACCATGGCCTGGGCGTACATCTGATTGGGCGAGTAGCCGCGTGGGTCGAGCGGGCCTGCGTTAACGGGCCAGGAATACACCAGCGTCGGGCTTTGTTGGGGTGTGCTGTCTGCGTGTGCGCAGAGGCTCGCGGCGACCATGAGAATGCCCCAGAGGGCGGGCTTTGGTTTAGCTGACTGCTGCTTCACACGGGGTCCCCACTTCGACGGAGGCGTAAGGCTAAAGAGTGGTGGGAATGATGTCCATGCAAAAACTTCTTACTGAACGTTACAAAATGCCGCGCCAGAAAAGGCAGTAGAAAGCCCTGGCGATGATTGAACCGTGACGCGATCGCCCAGGGCCTGAAGTGGCGAGCTAGGCGACCTGTTTGCCACAAGCCGGTTGACGCAGCGGGCTTTTGATGGTCATCTGCGCGCCTGTTTCAGGTGCCCCCTGCCGCCGTGCATGGGGTGAAACGGGAAGCCGGTTCGTCATCGTTCGATGATCAGTCCGGCGCTGCCCCCGCAACGGTATGCGAGCGAAGCATTCAAGACACCACTGTGCCCTGGCATGGGAAGGTGAAGGCTTCATGACCCTCGCGAGCCCGGAGACCGGCCTGAAGCATCGTTTGGCAAACCCGCGGTGGGCGGGCGCAGGCCGGTTTCCGTGGGCGTGCTCGCCCGCGATTCCTCTTTGCGTTGTTCCCTCCGGGATTCTTTCATTCCTGCTTCAAGTGGAACGACATGTCCCGTTATTCGCTGTTCAGTTCTCTGCCAGGTACGCTGCTGCACGCCAGCCTGGTGCCCTGTGTGTTTCTCTCCGTTGCCGCCCACGCCGCCGAGGCGGACAACGCCCTGGCGCTACCGGCCACGGACATTACCGGCACGGCCGAGCACAACCCTCAGCCCGACCTGCATACCCCAGGCACCAGTGGTTCGCGGCTTGGCCTGACGCCGCTGGAAACCCCAGCCAGCGTGACCAGTATCAGTGCCGAGCAAATCCTCACGCGTAACAACGCCACGGTGCAGGACGCGGTCACCCGTTCACCCGGCATCACCTCCATCGGCACCCCCGGTAACGGCGGCACGGCCTTGTCGGCCCGCGGCTTCACCGGGCACAGCTCGACCATGCAGTTGTACGACGGTACCCGGCTTTACGTGGGCGCTGGCACCGTGACCTTCCCGGTCGATACCTGGTCGGTCGAGCGCATCGATGTGCTGCGCGGCCCGGCCTCGGTGTTGTACGGGGAGGGCGCCACTGGTGCGGTGGTCAACGTCGTGCCGAAGAAGCCCTTTGAAGGCGAAATCCGCAATCACCTGCGCCTGGGCTACGGCTCGGATGACCGTCGGCAGATGGCCCTGGACAGCGGCGGCTCGCTGACCGACACCTTGAGCTACCGCCTGAACCTCAACAAGCTGGCCAGCAACGGCTGGGTCGACCGGGGCGATTCGCAGAGCCTCGCCATCAGCGGCGCGCTGCGCTGGCAGCCCAGCGATGAACTGAGCTTCACCCTCAGCCACGACTACGGAGACCAAGACCCGCAGCAGTACATGGGGACGCCGTTGGTGGACGTGCATTACCGCGAGTCGCTGCGCGATCACAACTACAACGTCGACAACGCCGAAGTGCATTACAACGACCAGTCCACACGGCTAGTCACCGACTGGGTAATCAACGACAACCTCACCGCCAGCAACCAGCTGTACTTCCTCAAGGCCCAGCGCCGCTGGCGCAACGCCGAGACCTACACCTGGCTGCCAGGCGACCAGGTGCGGCGCAGCAGCTTCATCAGCATCAAGCAGACCCAGGAACAGCTCGGCGATCGCCAGTCGTTCACCCTGCAACACCCACTGTTCGGCCTGGACAGCCAGACCGTGGTGGGCGCCGACTACAACACGATCCGTTTCGTGCGCAAGCACGACTTTGGCAACACCCTGACCGATACCGTGCCGCTGTCGGGTTCCGGTGGGGGCGAGTACATCAGCAACGACCCTTACCGCTCGCGCGAAGCCAACCAGGCCAAGCAATTCTCGCTGTTCGCCGAAAACCGCACGCAACTCACCGAGCGCCTGTCGTTGATCACCGGTGCACGCCGCGACCAGGTGCACCTGAACCGCGACGACCTGGATGCCGATACCCGCACCGATCGCAGCTTGTCTGGCGACAACTGGCGCGCCGGCCTGGTGTTCGCGCTGACCGAGGACCTGTCGGTTTATGGCCAGTACGCCACCAGTACCGAAGGTGTGAGCAACCTGCTCACCCTCAACGCCGCGCAGCAGCAATGGGACCTGAGCACCGCCAAACAGACCGAAGCCGGCATCAAGCACATGCTGCCTGACGGGCGAGGCGAGTGGACCCTGGCGGCGTATCACATCGTCAAGAAAAAGCTGTTGAGCACCGACCCACTCAACCCCACGCTGCAACAGCAGGTCGGCCAACAGTCGTCGGACGGCATCGAGGCCACCCTCGAACTGCGCCTGCCGTACGACGTGCAGCTGTCGGCCAACGCCGCCTGGGTGCGCGCGGAGTATGACGAGTTTGCCAGTGGCGCCAACGACTACGCCGGCAACCAGCCGATCAACGTGCCGCGCCGCTCCGCCAACCTGTGGTTGAGCAAAGACTTCGGCCAACGCTTCAGTGCCGGCGCCGGGGCGCGCTATGTCGACAGCCGCTACGCCGACAACGCCAACACCGTCGAGGTGCCCAGCTACACCGTGGTTGACGCCAACATCGACTGGCACGTGCAACCGGACCTGACCCTGGGCCTGCAGTTGAACAACCTGTTCGACCGCCAGTACGCCACCACCACGGGTAACAACGGCCGGCAGTGGTACCTGGGCGAACCGCGTTCGTTCTTCGTCACGGCTGACTACAGCTTCTGAGCCTGTCGCACCGGCCCCTGGCCGGTGCTTCCTGGAGGTGATGCCCATGACGCAACTGCACATCGAGGCCCTGGACTGGGCCCTGCTTGAGCGGGGACGGCCGCCGCGCCCGCTGCTGCAGGGTGTGGACCTGCGGGTGGAGCAGGGCGAGTTCGTCGGCTTGATCGGCCCCAATGGCAGCGGCAAGACCAGCCTGCTGCGGTGCGCCTACCGCGCCAATGAACCTGCCGAGGGCCGTGTGCGCCTTGGCGGTGATGACCTTTGGCAACGCAGCGCACGCTGGAGCGCACAACGCATCGCGGTGGTGCTGCAGGAGTTTCCCGACGCGTTTGGCTTGAGCGTAGGCGACATCGTTGCGATGGGGCGCGCACCGCACAAGGGCTTGTTCGACGGCGACACGGCCGAGGACGCCCGGCAAGTGGCCCAGGCACTGGCGCAAGTTGGCCTTGCCGGCGAGGGCGAACGGGCCTTTGCCAGCCTGTCTGGCGGCGAGAAACAGCGCGTGCTGCTGGCCCGGGCGCTGGTGCAGACGCCACAGCTGCTGCTACTCGACGAGCCAACCAACCACCTCGACCCACGCTACCAGCTGGAGCTGCTTCAGCACCTGCGTGGCCTGGGCCTGAGCATTTTGGCCAGCTTCCACGACCTCAACCTGGCGGCTGCGTTTTGCGATCGGCTGTACGTCATCGACGGCGGGCGCATCGTCGCCTGTGGTACGCCACAGCAGGTGCTGACCCCCGCGCTGCTGCTGCAGGTATTCGGCGTCGAGGCGCTGGTCGACCCGCATCCCCTGCATCCCTACCCACGCATTACCTGGATCACCCGAACATGACTGTCCGCTACCTGATCGGCCTGTTGGCGCTGCTGACCGCGCTGCCTGCGATGGCCAGCGATTACCCCCTGAGCGTGCGCAGCTGTGACCGCGATATAACGTTCACCCAGCCACCGCAGCGGGTCGTGGTGCACGACGTGAACATGACCGCCATGCTGCTGCACCTGGGGCTGCGCGAGCACATCATCGGCTACACCGGCTTCACTGCCAGCAAGCACCGCGACCCGTGGGTGGATGCAGCGCTGCAGGGCGTACCACCGCTGGCCAGCCGTTACCCCGCCATCGAAACCTTGCTGGCGGCTGAAACCGACCTGTTCTTTGCCGGCTGGAACTACGGCATGCAGGTCGGTGGGCCAGTCACGCCCAGCACCCTCGCGCCGTTCGGTATCCCGGTGTACGAGCTCAGCGAGTCGTGTTCGTGGGTCATGGCCCAGCAACGGGCCAGCCTGGATGACGTTTATCGCGACCTGGGCAATCTCGGCCAGATTTTTTCCGTCGAGCCCCAGGCCGACGCCTTGATCGCGAACATGCGCACGCGCATCGGTGACGTGCAGCGCCGGGTTGAACACGCGCAGCCTGCGCCCCGTGTATTTCTGTACGACAGTGGCGAAGACCGCCCGACCACCTCGGGAAGGCTGGGCGTACCCCAGGCCCTGATCGAGGCGGCAGGCGGGCTCAATGTGATGGATGACGTGTCTGCCAGCTGGACCCAGGTGAACTGGGAGAGTGTGGTGGAGCGCGACCCGCAGGTCATTCTGATCGTCGACTATGGCCCGAGCAGTTGGCAGCAGAAGCGCGATTTCTTGCTGCGCCAGCCAGCGTTGAAAGACGTGCAGGCGATTCGTGAGCAGCGCTTCATTGTGCTGACTTACCTGGAGGTAACGCCCGCTGTCGAGAACGCCCTGGCCATCGAGAAGCTGGCTGCTGCCCTGCATCCGCAGCTGTTCCAAGGTGTCGTTCAATGAGGGGCGGGCACAGCCCCGTGGCCTACCGGTGGTTGATCGTGATGCTGAGCGCACTGTTGCTGGTGTCGTGCCTGATCGCCCTGGCATTCGGCCCCGCATCGGTACCGCTGGCCCACCTGATCGGGATCGTCGGCCAGCAACTGGGCATCGCCGGGCCAGGCGAGTGGTCCCAGAGCCAGGCGCAGATCGTCTGGCTGATTCGCGCCCCCCGGGTGTTGTTGGGGGCCTTGGTGGGGGCAGGCTTGGCACTGGTCGGCACGGCGCTGCAGGCCGTGACCCGTAACCCCCTGGCAGACCCGCACCTGCTGGGCGTCAGCTCCGGCGCGGCGTTGGGGGCGGTGCTGGTGATGCTCTACCTCGGCGAATTCATCGGCGCCTTCAGCCTGCCGTTGGCGGCGTTCATGGGCGCGGCGGCAAGCATGCTGCTGGTGATCGCCGTGGCGCGGCGCCATGGCCGCATGGAAAGCGACCGCCTGCTGCTGGCGGGCGTCGCCGTGTCGTTAGTGTTGATGGCCGTGGTCAACCTGCTGCTGTACACGGGCGACCAGCACGCCGCCGCCTCGGTGGTGTTCTGGATGCTGGGAGGCCTGGGGGCGGCGCGGTGGCATGTCCTCTGGTTGCCGGCGCTTTGCGTGGTGCTGGGGCTGGTGGCCTTGCAGGTCATGGGGCGCGGGCTGAATGCGCTGATGAGCGGTGAGCAGACCGCAGTGAGCCTGGGCTTCAGCGGCCGACGCCTGCGCCTGCAGGTGTTCACCTGCACCTCGTTGCTGACCGGTGTGCTGGTGTCGCTCTCCGGTGCCATCGGCTTTGTCGGCTTGATGGTGCCGCACATGGCGCGGGCGCTGGTGGGTGCGGAAAACCGGCGGCTGATGCCGGTGAGCGCACTGCTGGGGGGGATTTTCCTGGTCTGGGTAGACGTGGCTGCACGTACCCTGATCGCCCCGCAAGACCTGCCGATCGGCATTGCCACCGCAGCGCTTGGCGGGCTGTTTTTCATTGCCCTGCTCAAGCGCTGAACGGCGGTGGCAGGTGCCCGCTAGGGCTGCAGGAAACCAGTGACCACGTTGGCGAACGCTTCTGGCTGGTCGAGCATGACGAAGTGGAAGCTGTCGTCAATGCGCGTGAAGTTGATGTGCGGGGTATTGGCATAGGCGTTGCGGAAGGTCGCCTCGACATTGGCCGCAGGGATGCCGTACACCGGGTCATAGGCATAGACGACCTCGACCGGCACCTGGATGCGATCAAGCTCCGGGCGCAGGTCGGTGGTCATCAGTTCGTAAGTGGCTTGGGCCGTGGTCTGCCGATCCGAGCTTGTCGCCGCCGCAAGCAGCACAGGCCGGGCTGCTTGGCTTTTTACCAAGCGGGCAATGGATACACGCTGCAGGGCTTCAGCCTGCTCAGGCGTTGACGCCAGCAGCGAATCGCGGAATGCAGCCGCCTGCGGTTCGGCCGTCTCGCGGGTTGCGAAAGGGTTCATGAGCAGTGTGTAGAAGGGCAGGGCATCGACGATCATCAAGCGCGCGACCTGATCGGGGTGACGCGCGCCGAGCATCAGCGCCACCTCGCCACCCAACGAGTGGCCAATGATGACCGGGGCCTTGAGGTGCTGGGTGCGGATGTAGTCAGCGATGGCCTCGGCCGTTGGCGCCACGACTTCTCCACGCGAGTCGGACACCGCAGGTGCCCCGGCGAAACCTGCGACCTGTACCAGGTGAAGGCGGTGGCTGCGCTGCAAGCGGGTGGCCAGATCACGCCACACCTCGCGGGAAGACGCCAAACCTGGGATCAAGATCACATCAGGGCCGCTACCTTCGACCGTTACCGAAATGCGGTCTTTGTTCACCTGTGCCGGCGTCACGGGCGCCGGCTGGGTGGCCGATGCCGGGGCTGACAGCAGTGTGAACGCGGCGCCGAATGCCGCGAGGAGGGTGCGTGTACGCATGACATTTTCCTTTTGTCCTGTTCGCCGTCCGCTACTGCCAACGGGGTAAAACCGCTGGAGGATACCATCCAGCCTGTCTAATTAGCCTGCGGCGGCTATCTAATTCGAAGCGTCTGTACGGTAGCGCACAGACTGCTTGCGCCATTGCGCACAGGCTTTAACGGTCTGCATCCCAGGTGCAGCGGCTGTGAGGTTTCACTCAAGGCGTAAGGATATGGCGGATAAATACGTTGGGAAAAAAGTCGGGGTGGGTACGGATAATGTGGTCTACGTGATCAACATTTATCAGGATGAGACCGTTGAGCGCTCGCCCAATGGAATGATTCGGCATGAAGGTCCGGTGCATTATGAAATGCAATTCGGTGGGGCCGTGCGGCAGATATCGGAATCCGAGTACGAAATCGCAAGCACGGGCGTGAGGGTCAGTGTGCAGGAAGGTGACAGCTAAACAGCACAACCTCACAGGCTGTTTACGCTCGGGGCCATGCCTGCACGGGCTTCAGGTTGATGAAGCCCGCAGGCACCTCAGCCCGGTCAGGCGGCTCCTTTGGCCTGTTGTTCCAGGTGCACCTGCAAGGTCGGGTCGATTTGCAGAGCGCTGGCCAGTTCATCAAGGTAGGCCCGCTCTGCGGCCTGCTGGTCATCCACCAGCATCACGCTGGCCAGGTACATCTCCGCGGCCATGGCCGGGTCCTGTGCCGACTGTGCCACTTCGGCAGCATCGAGGGGTTTGCTGACTTCGTCATCCAGCCATTGCTGCAGTTGCGGGTCGCTGGTGTGACGTTTGATTTCAGCGTAGATCAACTGTTCTTCTTGCTCGTCGATGCGCCCGTCAGCCTTGGCTGCCGCAATTAGCGCGCGCAATATTGCATGGCTGTGGCCCTCGGCCTCGGGGCCGGACAATTGATCGACAGTACGCATGGCCTGTTGCGGGGCAGCTGCCGCCTGGCTGCGCTGCCAGCTTTGATAGGCCTGGAACGCCATCATGCCCAGCGACGCCAGGGCCGCGTAATTGGTGCCACCCGTGGCGCGCCCCTGGCTAATGCCGCCAGCGCTGCCGCCACCCCGCAACAGGCCGCCCAGTAGACCGCCAAGGCCACCACCGCCACCCGCGGCACTGCCGCCGTTAAGCAAACCACCCAGCAAGCCGCCCAAACCGCCCAAACCATCTTGCGATGACAGGCCGCCGCTGCCTTGTTGCGCTTGCGAGCCTTGCCCGGCCCGGAGTAACTGTTCGAGAAGATCACTGGTGTTCATCGCCCCGCCCTCGGTCGGTAGTCGTTGCCCAGACAAGCAACGATAGCCCCCTCAAGGCGATTCGCCATGACCGTTTGGCCGACGGCTAAGCGTGACATTCTTGAAGCTGCTACGGAATGCATCCCCGCTCGTGTGGTCTGTACAGGCACTTTGCAAAGGACATGCGCCATGTCGATACGTACTGCACGCTGCTTGCTGCTTCTGCCATTGTTTGCGGGCTGCCAATATTTACCTCATACCGATTACTTCGTCGCGCCTGAAAACGAGCCGGATCCCGCGTGGGTTCGCGTCGTCAACTTCACGCAGCATGCCACTATTTACCAATACGAAAACGGCGTGCGCTCGGGCGGCGTGATCCGCACCGGGCCGCTGCCGTTCATCAATACACAGGACCAGGGCATGCCCAAAGCCGGGCAGCACTTGACGTTCGACTACTTCGAAACCCGTGTCAGGCCCGGTATCAAAACGCAGGTGTGCATGTTCTGGGAGGGGCCGCGTACGCAATCCTGCATGGTCGTAACTCAGTTCACGCCCCAGGCAGGGCGCTACTATCAGTTCAGGTTGACCTCCGGTTCAGGCGGTACCTGCACGCTGTATCCCACGCTGATTGAGCGCGACAAAGACGGCGCCGAGTGGCACCTCGTCCCCAACCCGCAAGTGACGTACCCCCACAGCGGGCCAACGGCCAAAACGACTTACAGTAACAGTCGCTTTGAAGACCCCGACTACCAACCCCCTGCGGGTCTGTACCCGGGCATGTAACGGAGTTGAACGAATGACGGAAAAGCCCGTGTACCTGTTCGCCAAGGTGCGGCAACCCTGTGAATATCGTCCCAACGTAACAGCCATCGTGCTGTTTGGTCTTGAGGTCGAAGGAGGGGAGGATCCGCCGGTTTATCTGGAGATTCGCTTCATTGATTACTGCGCTCAACAGGTTGAAGGCGATCACCTAATGCTGTCATTGGCGCAGGCCCTGGAGTCCGCGCGCGCCGATTACGGGATTTTGCCGGCTGATTGGCGTGCGCTAAGCCAGGAGGAGATTGATCGGATTGATGGGTAGCGGGCGATGCTTGTGCTCGTAAGTGAATCGCGCAGCCCTGTTATTCTGGCTGCATTCGCCTGTTCCAGCCAAAAGTGTCGGCACAGGGTGCCAGCCATTGCCGTAGTTCTGGGTTGCGCGCCAACGCTTCGGGTTCCAGCAAGCGCGCCCCTATATTGGCATGGCGCAGGAAGGTCACCTCGAGGCACTGCTGCACCTGTTCGACCAGCAAGGGGAAGCCCATCAGGTTGTGCAGGCGGGGCCACTTGATCTGCTTGCGGTAGCGCAGTTGCTGCGACTCGATGCGCAGGTCATCGTTGGGGCGCCACTGGACGTTGAAGAGCTTGTCATGACGCGACAGGTCGACCCACCAGCTACCGTTGGCCGGGATGTGCAGATCGAGTTTCAGGCTTTCAGGCCGCAACGTGTTGCGTTTGTAAAACCAGTGCTCGGGCGGCTCATTGCTCAGGTCAATGGAGCAGACGCTGTAGGACACCTCAGGGACATTGAACTGGGTAAACCATTCAGCGATTTCGGGGTGGATCGGGTGATCGAACATGGTTGGCCTCGTCCTGAGAGAGCGGTCAGACAGTGCGGTAGCTTAATGGCTTGTTGGGCGGGGTGATAGCAGACAGTCACCACCGCCTGCTGTCGACCAACCGGACGTGAACGACCTCTGTCCGAGCCATGTTCTAACTTCTCAGTTGCCAAGGCTTAGGACTGGGTCCATACCAATGACATCTCTGCTAAAGGAGTCACCGCATGTCAAAGCTATATCCAAGTATTGATCCTGAGGGGCTGGTTGAGTATTCGGTGGTCTACACCGACCGCTCGCTCAATCATATGTCGCAGGCATTTCAAGGCGTGATGAAGAACATTTCCAGCACCCTGAAACAGGTCTATAACGCCCAGGCTGTTGCAGTAGTGCCGGGTAGCGGTACATTCGGCATGGAATCGGTAGCGCGACAGTTTGCCACCGGCCAGCAGTGCCTGGTGATCCGCAACGGTTGGTTCAGTTATCGCTGGAGCCAGATCCTTGAGATGGGCAACATTCCGGCGGCTATCACGGTGCTGAAAGCCCGACCGATCGACACGGGTCGCCAGCCAGCCTACGCGCCCCCGCCTCTGGACGAAGTGTTGGCGGCCATTGAGGCGCACAAGCCGAAAATTGTCTTTGCACCACACGTTGAAACGTCATCCGGGATTATCCTGCCCGACGATTACTTGCGGGCCATTGGCGACGCTGTTCATGCAGTGGGGGGGCTGTTCGTACTGGACTGCATCGCCTCAGGCACGCTTTGGGTTGATATGGACAAGTGCGCAGTCGACCTGCTGATCAGCGCACCGCAGAAAGGTTGGAGCGCCTCCCCTTGCTGCGCGCTGGTGATGCTCAGTGCTTTGGCCCTCGAGCGCATTGAGCAGACGCATAGCAGCAGCTTTGCCTGCGACCTGAAAAAGTGGCTTCAGATCATGCAGGCATACGAACAGGGCGGACATGCTTACCACGCGACCATGCCCAGCGATTCTCTCGCGCGATTCAACGACGTGATGAGCGAGATGCAAGCCTACGGTTTCGACAAGGTGCGCGATGAACAACAGGCGCTGGGCGATCGCGTCCGCGCCATGTTGACCGGCAGAGGCATCAAAAGCGTGGCCGCAGCCGGCTTTCAGGCCCCGGGTGTAGTGGTGAGTTACACCGATGATCCCGACATCAAGAACGGTAAGAAATTTGTAGAACATGGCCTACAGATAGCCGCTGGAGTGCCGTTGCAATGTGATGAGCCGGCCGACTTCCAGACCTTCCGTATCGGTCTGTTCGGGCTCGAAAAGCTGCGCAATATCGAGCGCACGGTCAGCACCCTTGAACGGGCGCTGGACGAAGTGATGGTGAACTGAGCCCTCCTTTTGGCTGCAGCACGGCTACGGCTGTCGGCTAGGGGTCGAAAGGGGTTACTAGCGAGCGGCTGCAATCGACCCAAACCTGCCATCCACTGCTGTTCAGTACAGGTCTGCAATCTCGCCGCACACCACATGGCTGCGGCGAGACCAGGCCACGTCAGTTTTCGTACCGTAACGTAACAGCGAAGTTACGCGGCTCACCGTAATAGTTGCCCAGGTTCGAGTTATAGACGGCAGAGTAATATTGCTTGTCAAACACGTTGTTCAGGTTCAGTTGTGCGCTCAGGTTCTTGTTGATCTGGTAATTGGCGTTCAGATCGACCAGGCTGTATGCACCTTGCTCCACGCTGCCCAGGTAGACTTTGCTCTGATGATAGAGGCTGCCGCCCACGCGCCAGTTGTCCAACTCGCCGGGCAAACGGTAGTTGGTGGCCAGTTTGACTAATCGGCGCGGGGAGGTTTCGGTGGCGTAGTCGGTACCTTTGCGGGTTCCGCCGACATATTCAGGGTGACTGTAGGTGTAGCCGAGCACGGCGTTCCAACCGGGGAGAATCTCGCCAGAAGCCTCTACTTCAAAACCTCGGTTGCGCACCTTGCCGCCTTCCTCGTAGCACGTTGAGCTATGCCCTGGCCCGCAAATACGGTCTGCGCCAGCAACCGCCTGAGGCAAATGGCTTTGGTCAACCTGAAATACCGCCACCGACGTATTGAGCAGCCCGTCGTAGAACTCGTTCTTTAGGCCGATTTCATAGTTGCTGCCGGTGATAGGGTTGAGCAGTGTGTTGTTGATGTCGTAGTTGCTTTGAACCTGATAAATCTCGGTGTAGCTGGCGTAAACCGAGGCATTGTCAGTCAGGTCATACACGACGCCCGCATAGGGAATGACTTTTCCGTTTTCCTTGAAACGGTCGTCATAGTCAGCAGACGCGTAGTCAACCCAGCTGAAACGGCTGCCCACGATCACATGCAGGTCGTCGCTGGGGTTCAACCGGGTGGCGGCATAAAGCCCTTTGTCCTTGCGTACGTTGCGGTACTGGATGCGTTCGTAGCTATAGGTGGGCGCGACCACGTGTAAAGGGGCGAAACCCAGAATATCGACGACGCTTGGGTTGTTGTTGTAACGCGACTCGTTGATGAACCGGTCTTTGCGCGCGTTAGCGCCAAACACCAGTTCGTGGCGCTGGCCGAGCAGGTAGAAAGCGCCGTTCAGCGCGGCATCAAGGCTTATTTGTTCGTCGTCGTATGTTGTGTCGTTGGTGGACAGGCGGAACTGGTCGTTACCAATATTGTTGCCGTAGAGCCCGAGGAAATCGGCATTCGACCACATCAGGTTAGTATTGACGGTGAGTTTCCAGTCATCGTTGAACGCATGCTTGATGTCAGCGAATACCGTGCGATTGATTTTGTTCAGGTGGGCCCAGCTTGGCGCAAAGGACGCTGAGCGCGACAGTGGATAGAAGCTGCCATCGAGTTGAGTGGGCAAGCCGCCCCAGTCATAACCGCCGTGATAATCCTTTTGAAAGACGGTGCCGAGAGTCACGGTCGTATCTTCACTCACGTCGGCTTCGCCAATGGCGTAGAACAGCTGGTTCTCTTTGTCGGCACGGTCTACGAAACTATTGCCGGCGTTGTATAACAGTACGGTCCTGCCACGCAGCGTGCCCTGTTCGTTCAACGGCCCGCTTACGTCGATCTGACTATGGTAATTATCCCAGGAGCCGCCGCCGATTTCTGCTTTGAGCTTATAGGTATCCGTTGGCCGCTTGCGCACCAGGTTGATGGCCGCCGAGGGGTTTCCCGCACCCTGCATCAAGCCGTTTGCGCCGCGAACAAACTCTACCCGGTCGTAGATGGCCATGTTGTTAACAGAGGTCACGTCCATCGAGTAGCTTTCGGAAATGCTGGTCGGTACGCCGTCGTATTGCAGGTCGTTGACCTGGAAGCCGCGGGAGAAATAGCGTGAGCGTTCGGTACCAAAATCCTTGGTGGTGTTGATTCCCGTCGCAGCCCTGGCAACGTCTTCCAGGGATTGCATGTTTTGATCGTCCATTTGCTGACGCGTGACGACGCTGACCGACTGCGGCGTTTCGCGCAGCGAGAGATTCATCCGCGTCGCTGTGTTGGTGCTACCTGTCGTGTAGGACCTCGACCCCTCGGTGATGGCGCCCAGCCCCGAGCCTGTCACGTTGGTCACGCCCAGTTGCAATGAGCCCGACGGTGCAGCCGGCAGTACCACATAGCTGTTATCCCCACCGGCAACTGCCTGCAATCCAGACCCGCTCAGCAACACAGAAAAGCCCTGATCGATACTGTAGCGGCCGTTGATGCCCCGGCTCTGCTTGCCTTCGGTCAGGCCGTTGTCGAACGACAAGACAACGCCTGCTTTGGTGGCAAAGCTGTTCAGCACAGTGGCAAGAGACCCGGCTTCGATAACAAATTGCTGCTGGTGCAGGGTACGGGCTGTTACCTGGCTTTCAGCCGCACGGGTAATTGCTGGATTGGCCATCAACAACGATGCACCCATTAGGGCAAGGCATAGCGCGCTTGGGGTGTTCAACGTGGCGGTGCAGAAGCCTGGAAGGGGATGCTGCATGCTTTCTCCTGATGCGATTGTTGGCATTTTATGAGGTGTCTGCAAAAGGAGTCGCGCTGCCGAGCGTAAAGTGACAACGCGTTTTGAAATTTTTTTTGGCCTGTTTTTTGGCCCAAAAGTCGATTGCCCTCAGGCCACCATTTCACTATATTGAGATTAATTCTTATTCTCTGCTTGGCTTCGACATGCCGTCTGGCAACCCTATCGCGACGCTCTACAACGACCATCAACCCTGGCTTATCAGCTGGCTGCGCAAGCGTACCGGGTGTTCGCAGGCGGCGGCAGACTTCGCCCAGGACACCTTTCTTCGCGTGCTGCTCGCCGAGCGCCGTGAACCCCTGGCGGCCACGCTCAATGAGCCACGGCATTTTCTGGTAACCATCGCCAAGCGGGTAATGATCGACAGTTTTCGCCGTCAGTCGGTGGAGCGTGCCTACTTCGAAGTGCTCGCTGCGCAGCCTGAGTCGTTCGGGATTTCTGCCGAGGAACAGCTGTCCTTGCTCCAGACACTGCTGGAGCTGGATCGCATGCTTGACGGCCTGGGCGTGAAGGCGAAAACGGCGTTCCTGATGTCGCAAGTGCAAGGGCTGACCTACCCTCAAATCGCGGAACAATTACAGGTGTCCGCCAGCTCAGTGACCAAATATATGGCCCGAGCCACCGAACGCTGCCTCTTGTACCTCGTGGACAATCCCTGGTGACCAACGACGCCCAGCGCCAAGCGCTTCGCCACGCTGCGCAGTGGTTCGCGCACCTGTCCGCGAACCCTGACGACCCGGCGCTGCGCGCACAGTGGCAGCGCTGGCACTGCCGAAGTGCGGAGCATGAGTGGGCATGGCAGCAGTTGACCGAATTGCAGGCGCGCCTTGGCAGCATGCCGCAGCAGTTGGCCTGGGCGGTCATGGAAAAGTCCACGTTACGCGAGAGCGGGCCGAATCGCCGCACCCTTCTCAAAGGGCTGTTGCTCGGCGCCGGCGCGAGTTCATTGGCATGGCAAGGCTATGACGTTGCGCCAAAATGGATGGCCGATCTCAAAACCCGCACCGGAGAACAGCGCCAAGAGGCGCTTGCTGACGGCACCTTGCTGGTGTTGGATACCGATACCGCGCTGGATGTAATGTTCAATGCCGGCACGCGCTTGCTGATCCTTCGGGCCGGTGAGATCCACGTAACCACCGGCAAGGACTCCCGTCCGTTCCTGGTGCGCAGTGCCCAGGGGGAGCTGCGCGCATTGGGCACTCGTTTTGCCGTGCGCCAGTTAGACGGGCTGACGCGTCTTAGCGTCTACCAGCATGCCGTTGCGGTACGCCCTGAGCAGGCCACCGATGAGGTCGTGATCGAGGAAGGGCAATCGGTGACGTTTGATCGTCAGCGACTGTTGGGCACGCAGGCGTTGAAAACAGCCGAAGAGGCCTGGGCCCAGGGGCGGCTGGTAGTGGAAGGCTGGAGGCTGGACCTACTGATCAATGAGTTGCAGCGCTATTGCCCCGGCTATCTTGGCTGCGCGCCCGAGGTCAGCCATTTGCGGGTGTCGGGCTCGTATTCGCTTGGTAATATCGAGCTGACATTGAACACGATTGCCCGCTCGTTACCCATCCGAATCCAGCAACTTACCCGTTACTGGACGCGCATCCTGCCGGTTTGATGATTTGTCCGCTTTTGGCCCCAACGCTTTTCCCGGCTCATTGTCAAACGCAGGGGCTTACGCTTTAATTCCAATTTGCCATTCACCCAATCGGCGATCTTGATGCCTTATCCGTCTGACCTTTCACACGACATCAGTACGATTGCCAAGATCGAGGCCGTCCCGCTTATTCTCAATATGGTGAAGCATGTTACCGGCATGCGCTTTGCGGCAATTGCGCGTGTCACCGAGACAAAATGGGTGGCTTGCGCTGTCGATGATTCTATTGATTTTGGGCTCATACCTGGCGGTGAGTTGGTGCTGGAAACGACGATTTGCCACGAAATTCGTCAGCACCGCAAACCCGTTATATTCAGGAATGCCAGTGAGCATCCGGTGTACTCAACCCACCACACCCCTCAGACATACGGCTTAGAAAGCTACGTCTCCATTCCTATCACCAGGACAAACGGAGACTTCTTCGGAACGCTCTGTGCTATCGATGAGGTTCCGGCCCATTTTGATGAAGAGGCGGTGTGCAAAACGCTAACGCTGTTCGCCCAGTTAATAGCTGTTCAACTCGACGTTTTGGCGGACCTTGAGACCAAAACGATTGAACTGGCCAGTGCAGCTGAGACCGGCATTGTCCGGGAGCAGTTCATTGCCGTACTGGGGCATGACCTTCGTTCGCCACTGTGCGCTATCAGAATGAGCGCCGATCTACTGGAGGCTAAGCTTCCCGCCGGTCGCGAGCAGCAGCTTGCCACTGCAATACGACAAAGCTCGCAGCGGATGAATAACTTGATTGAAGATGTCCTGGATTTTTCTCGAGGAAAGCTGGGGGGAGGCATTCCGGTCAAACGGACGCTAGTGGACAACCTGGGTGACGTTTTTAGTGCGGTCATTAATGAAATCATGACGAGTCATCCCAACGTCAACATCCGTCAAGAGGTGATCATTTCACCTGGGGTCTTCTGTGATGCTGGGAGAATGGGGCAGTTGCTTTCAAACCTATTGGGCAATGCAGTGGCTCATGGGGCGCGTGATCTTCCGATAGAGGTGACCGCAAGCATGCAAGAAAATCATATAGTGCTGTCAGTGATGAACCATGGCCCAGAAATCCCCGACGTTTTGTTACCGCTACTGTTTCAACCGTTTAAAAGGTCGGCAGCCGGTGGCCGCGGGGAGGGGCTGGGGCTCGGTCTGTATATCGCATCCCAGATCGTAACGGGTCACAACGGGACGTTATCAGTAACCTCTACGCCTGAGGCCGGCACGCGCTTCGTAGCCAGGTTCCCTGGCACTTTGGAGTGGACGAAAGAGGATTAGATGTAGTCCGTGGGCGTTATAGGCAGCGCCTATCATCCTCCGAAAGCGGCATTAAATCCCTCGCTTGCCATTAGAAAAAATACTATGAACGGACATACCTTGTTGCCTCCCCTTAACGCGCTCAGGGTATTCGAGGTGGTTGCCCGTCATCTGAATTTTCGGCTGGCCGCCGACGAGCTAGGTGTCACTCAGGCCGCTGTGGCACAGCAGATACGAGGGCTTGAGACGAGCCTGGAGTTGAAGTTGTTTGAGCGGTTGCCGAGAGGGCTGCGCTTAACGGAACCCGGGAGGGGCTACAGCTTGGCAATTCGTGAGGCATTCGCCTTGATCACTACGGCCACGCAAGCCCTCAAGCCAGTGGGGCTGGAGCTGACGGTCAGCGTCACGCCTACTTTTGCGGCGAAGTGGCTAATCCCTCGGCTGTCCTCTTTCTCAGTTGCGCACCCACAGATCGATCTGCAAGTACTTGCCACTGACCGCATTTCGCAATTTCGGCCTGGTGGAGCTGACATCGCTGTCCGCTACGGACGTGCACCTTTCGAGAATATGCTCAATGCCGAGCTTTTTCTGACTGAACGTATAGTTGCGGTGGCTAGCCCGGTATTGCTTGAACAACTGGGTCGGCCAGAGAGCGTGGAAAAACTGCAGGAATACACCTTGCTGCATGACGCTCACAGTTTCTGGCCTGAGTTCATAGATCAGGCCTTCCAGAGCCCCATCCGCCAACCCTCTAAAAATGTGCGGTTCAACCAAACGGTACTTGCGATCGAGGCTGCAGCAGCAGGACAAGGGCTGGCATTGGCCAGCTATCATTTCGTCAAAGCAGACCTAGAGGCAGGAAGGCTGGCGCTGGCGATGGCGCATCAAATGAGCTTGGAGAAAGCCTATTATCTGGTTTGGCCGCGAAACGCTCACCAGCCGGCGGCCCTCGAAACCGTCCGAACGTGGCTACTTGAACAGGCTAGGCTATAGATTATCTACTGGCAGGAAGAAGGGTTGTTGTCTCTCTGAGAAGTGCGGAGCGGTGCTAGTCTCATTTCACCAACCACCCGTCAACGCCTCACTTAGGGGGATGTATGTCAGTAGAAAAAGTAGCAATTGTCACTGCCGGTGGTAGCGGCATGGGAGCGGCGGCAGCACGTAGATTGGCTGCCGACGGCTTCAAGGTCGGTATTCTCTCTTCGTCTGGCAAAGGCGAGGCCCTGGCGCAAGAGCTAGGCGGTATTGGTGTAACCGGCAGTAACCAGTCAAATGAAGACCTGCAGCGCCTAGTCGACGCAGTCATTCAGAAATGGGGCCGTATCGATGTGTTGGTTAACAGCGCCGGCCATGGTCCGCGGGCACCCATTCTTGAAATCAGCGACGAAGACTGGCACCAGGGTATGGAGACCTACCTGCTCAACGTCATTCGCCCAGCGCGGCTGGTGACCCCGTACATGCAGCGCCAGAAAGGCGGTGCAATCATCAACATTTCTACTGCATGGGCGTTCGAACCAAGCGAACTCTTCCCTACCTCGGCAGTGTTCCGTGCCGGTTTGGCGTCGTTCAGCAAAATCTATGCGGACAAGTACGCCGCTGACAACATTCGCATTAATAACGTGCTGCCTGGTTGGATCGACAGTCTCCCTGCTACCGAACAGCGTCGAGAAGGTGTGCCGCTTAAACGCTATGGCACCAGTGAGGAGATTGCCGCCACTGTCGCCTTCCTGGCGAGCGAAGGGGCAGCCTACATTACCGGCCAGAACATCAAGGTCGATGGCGGCGTTACACGCAGCGTCTGAGTGCCTCCGGGCCGCACGCAGTACGCGGCCCTTTTTCATTTTGGGCGAATGCCATGCTTGATCTGATATTGGCTGAGGTATGGTCAAATTTAGCTATACCGGTTGGCGGTAGTCCAAATCCCTTTCGCTTGATGCAACTGGCCACCGTCAATGCTGAAGGGCAACCTAAGGTAAGCACCGTTGTCTTGCGCCATGCGGATGAGTCTACGAAGTCGATCGTCTTTTATGTGGACAAGCGGTCGGCGAAGCTCGCAGAGATACTGGCCGAACCTAGAGTCGGTATTACCGCCGTCGACCCGTCTGGCAAGCGTCAGCTTCGGCTTGAAGGCCTAGGTGAACCTGTGTCTGATGTGTCGCTCCTGGCCAAGCACTGGGAGCAGGCACGGGGAAGAACTCAAGCGCTCTTTCGCCATGGGCGCATACCCGGCGAGTCGATTTCTTCACCTTCTGTAGCCTATGAAACGCACAGGGAGGGTTTCAAAAATTTCGCTGTACTGGCTGTCCACCTACGACAAATAGAGTGGCTCGATCTTACCCAGGATATCCACCAACGGGCACGCTTCATTTTGCAAGGCGAGCATTGGCAGGCGGGTTGGGTCGCGCCCTAAGACAGGATCAATTTTAATGAGCAACGAAGGGCAGGAACCGGCCAGAAACGGTCGGTTCAAGACACTCGCGCCACTCACGTAATTAGCAGCCCGGAATAGTTTACTAAGTGGAAGGGGCGGATGCTTTACCGCCCAAGCGAATCAGTTCATTGGAGAAACACAGGCCGACGATGATCAGTGCCGCTCCCGCGTACAGGCTTTGGGGCGGCACTTCGTTAAGCGCTACAAATGCCAGCAGCGCGGCGAACAGTGGCTCCGTCAGCTCCAGTGCCTGCACTTGGGATGGCTTCAGGTACTCGATGGCCTTGGTGGTGCAGAAGAAGCCGAGGATTGTCGGCAGCGTGGCCAGCGCCAGCAGCGCCGCGATCGCCAGCGGCGACAACTCGCCGATTGCGAAACCATCGGCGGCAGCTGGCATCAGCAGATACAGGCTGCCAAAGAACAACAACTGACGGGTGAAGTGCAGCCCTCCCGATACCCCCATACGCTTCATGGCAACCGAAAACGCCCCGTAGCCGGAGCCGGCAATGGAGGCGAGCGCAGCACCTTGCAGGCTAAAGCCCTGCTGCAGGTCGCCACCGAAGATCACCGAAATCCCAGCGATAGCCAATGCCGCGCCTAGGGTAGCGTTCGCAGTGATGGCATCCTTGAGAAAAATGCGCCCTAGGATGATCGACGAAATTGAGGCACTGGCCATCAGCACTACTACCACACCTGCCGCAGCGTAGTGTCTATAGGCGGACGTTTCGAAATGGAACAGCACAAAGATGCCAAGGAATGCACAGATAGCCGCCTGAGCCCATTGGGTCGACACCGCAGGGCGCTTGAGGAAAAACAGTAAGATCGAAAGAAGCATGCACCCCAGTACGGTCTTGATCACAGCGACACTGCTGGCGGTGAAGCCATTACTCATGAGTACTTTGCTGAGTACACCGATCGTTGCGTTCAGTGCTGCAGCGGAAAGTGCAAATATGACGCCTTTTCCGAAAGTTGATTGCATGGCTGGCGATCCCTGTCGCTGAGTTGTCGTTCGATAGAATTCCGCCAGTATCGACGGCATAAATGTTGAGGAGGAGAAGTCAGGTGCCTAGCCTTTGGCGATGCAATAGGAATTGACGAACGCGGCCGTGTGCTGCAATGACTGACGGATATCCGGTTTGGCAATTTTATGCCGTTTTGCAAATTGCTCGACCGCCGTTGTGTCAAAACGCGTGGTCTGGATAAAGTCCATGGCTTCGGGTTTTGTGTGCAAGAACGACGCGATGGGGGGAATAGCCAATAGCAGCTTCAACAATCGGAGGGGAATGTGATGCTTGGGAGACTTTAAGCCCAACGGTTGTGCAACCTGCATCAGGAGTTCTCGCAGGTTTGGGGTGTGGGCATCAAGTGCCAGCAATTCCTGGCCCTCCATGGCAGGGTCAAACGCACAAACTGCTACCAGCTCCGCCAGATAATCGACTGTGACCAGTGGCAGCCAGTGCTTGGCGGTACCGGGTACAGCGGTGAGCTTTCCCTGCACAAGGTTGCGTATCAGCGCCACCAGTGGCTGCCCCTCAAGAATATGCCCCGTGCGGCTGTGGCCACAGACCGTCGCAGGGTGGACAACGGTAATCTCCCCACCTTTGGCAGACATGAGCGCCAGGGTCGCAAAATGCGCCTCCAGCTTGCTGCCCTCGTAACCCCCCACACGTCGATAGACGGCAGACCAATTCGTCAACTCCGGACGACGAGGATCAATTCCGATGCGTTGCAGGTGTTCATGATTTTTCAGCATGAAGCCGCCGATCATGACTAAACGGCTTTTTTGCTCTGCCGCCAGAAGCGCCACGCGTTTTGCACCGTCCACATTTACCGCACGAGAATGCTCCACTGACAGCCCCCATGCGAAGTGGGCGCCTAGATGGAATATGACGCTGGCGTGCCTTAGCACTTCACGGTCAGCAGGACTCAGCCCGAGGTTGTCCCGTTCCAAATCGCCCGCTACGGCAAACACCCGGCTGGCGCACCCGCCCAAATTAGCGACGTGCTCGCGCAGTGCAGCCAATTGCTCTGGGCGACGCATCAACACCCTGATGGTGTGACCTTTTGCACTCAAGTTCGCCACCAAATGTTGGCCAACAAAGCCTGTTCCGCCTGTAACAAAGCACTCCACGCTCATTTCCCTGTTCCTTGTTGAGGGTGAGAAACAAAGCGTAAACTATCGACCCAACTCTAGGGTCAAGCGGTATTGTCATGAAAATCGGCGAACTTGAGGCGCGCAGCGGCGCCAGCCGCCATACGCTGCGGTATTACGAGCAACTTGGCCTGATCTCACCGCTGCGGCAAACCAACAACTATCGCGTTTACACCGAGCAAACGCTGCACGATCTGGACTTCATCCAGCGCGCGCAAAGCATGGGGTTTTCCCTTGGGGAAATTGGCGAGATTCTGGATGCGCAGCGGAACCAGCTGATTGACTGTGCTGACGGCGCCAGGCTAATTGAAAAAAAGATGGCAGAGATCAAGCAGAAGATCGCCAACCTGCAAAGCATCTATCGGTACCTGGATGAAGAGCGTGCAAACCTTGAGGCCAGTGCTGCCAAGCAACTTGAACTTCAGCAGATGAACAACGCCGCAAACTGAACTGTCAGCCCGGGAAACGGAAACTGCGGCCCACGTCGCTCGTGAACGACCGCAATGGGTCGATAACGGCCATTCGCGAACGGCTGCTTTCGACCCACAGCTGCCCTTCACCAAGGACAGCTAGCGGCCAGAATCGGACGTTTACCCATTAAACTTGCCCAGCATAAGTTGTGGACTGAACATCGAATGCCCGTGGTGTCACCATGACCGAAGGTCGGGTGCAGGCTGGCGGAAACCTCGTGTCAGCCAGGTGAGATAGATCACGCCGAGGGTAAGCCAACAGAGCCCAATGACGATCGCGGTCGCACTCAGCTGGCTCACCAGATACAGGTTTACGCACATGCCCAGCAGTGGAAACAACAGATAACTCACAAGCCCGAGGCTCTGGCGCCGACGAGCGCGGTAGAAGTAGCAGATGACGCACAGGTTCACTGCGGTGAACCCAAGGAAGGCACCGAAGCTGATGAAGGAGGTCGCCATTTCGAGCGTGAGGTTCAAACCCAGCAGTCCGATTACGGCGGTGAACAGCAGGTTGAACACCGGAGCCTGGGTCTTCGGGCTGAGCGTGCCGAAGAACTTCTTGGGCAGTATGTCGGCCCGGCCCATGAAGTAAAGCAGGCGGCTGGTACTGAGTTGCACGATGAGGCCCGAAGCAAACCCGGAGATGATCAAACCGAGGTTCAGCCAATCCGCAAATATCTGCCCGCCCACTTCGACGGACATGAGATAAGCAGCAATCTGGGCATCTTCGAATACGCCGCCGGGATGGACCAGCTGCATGATGTACGCCACCAACGCAAACAGCAGGCCTGCCGTTGCCATCACCAGCACCACGGCGCGCGGGATGTTGCGCTTCGCGTCGCGCGTTTCCTCGGCCATTGTAGTGACTGCATCGAAACCCAGATAGGAATAGACCGCCACGGCCGCCGCTGCAGACACACCTAGGAAGGTGCTACTGGGGTTCCAGAGTGGCGCGGTCAGGGCTACCGGAGACTGATGGGCCAGGTGGACAACGCACAGCACCACAAACAGCAACACAAGGGCGATGCCCAACCCTGTCAGCAATTTGTTTGTCCGGTCGGCAAGGCTAAGCCCCAGGACGTTCACCAGCGTGGTCAGGCCAATGTTGACCAACATCCAGCCCCAGAACGGTATGGCAGGGAATTGCACATTGAGAAAAACCGATTGCACCCACCAGGCGACCATGGGCATGAACAGATACCCATGTATGCCGTGAACTGCCGATGGAAGTGAAACGCCGAGAAGTTGGCGATGCGGCTCAAGGCGTTCACCGACAGGTCACCTTCAAGGTGGCTGTCGATGTAGGCAAGCACGGCTTCGAACCGTTTCGCGTAGGCAGGGCAGTGCTGTGAGTCAGTCAACGAGCGGAGTCTCCGGAAGGTGCGGTGAGCGCTAGCATCCGCTGTTCAGGCATTGAGGTGCCTAGCCGTGATTGCTCTGTTGGAAATTGTCGTGACCCTTTACGCGCAGTGAACTCATCATGGGCACGGTCCCCCGGCGTCGTGGTGCCGGGGGCTTCGGTCTGGTGCTTGGTAATATCCTAGAAGCTGTACTTCACATTGACCATCAGGTTACGCGGCGCCCCATAGAAAACTGTGCCGTAGTTGCCAATGCCACTGTAGTAATGCTTGTCGAACAGGTTGTTGACGTTAAGGGTAGCCTTCAGGTTGCGGGTGAAGTCATAGCCGCCAACCAGCCCGACCAGTGCGTAGGACTTCTGTTCGAACTTGGCAGCCGGATCATCGATCGCGTACCAGTCCTCATCGCTTGGTTTGAAGAAGGTCGAACTCTGCCAATACGCATTACCGCCCACGGTGAACTTGCGCCATTCGCCCTGCAGGCGGTAGTTGGTCGCCAGCTTGAGCAGATGTTGCGGTTGGTTGGTCGCCACACGCTGGTCATCCGCATCGTGGGATTCGGCGAAGGTGTAGCCCGCCATCACTTGCAGGTCCTTCATCAGTTCGCCGTTCATTTCCAGCTCGACGCCGCGCGTGGTGACGCCTTGCGCTGCCCGGTAGGCGCCGCCGCCACTTGGCGTGGTGCCGCCGGTGAGCACTGCGAAGTTGTCCTGCTTCAGCTCGAACAGGGCCAGGCTGGCATTCAGGCGGTTTTCGAAGTAGGCGCCTTTGATCCCGATCTCATAGCTGGCGCCGGTGAGCGGGTCGATGGGTTTACCGTCCGTACCGAGGCTATAGGCTTGCGGCTTGAACACGTCGGTATAACTGGCATACACCGTGTGGTAGCGGTCCAGGTCGTAGGTGATGCCCGCATAAGGCACGATTTCGCTGGAATTTGTAGCGCTGGCCGGGAGGCGGCGACCGATGGCGTTGATCGTGTCGATGTCCCATTTGTAGTCGACGATCCGTGCCCCCAGGATAACTGCCAGCGCGTCGGTGGGTTTGAGAATGGTGGCCGCGAAGCCAACTTTCTGCCGCGCTTCGATATCAAAGGTGGACCACCATTCAAAGTTGGTCGGGGTATCGCCGTAGCCGTCCCACTGGAATACGTCGTCCATGACGCCATTGGTCACGCCATCATCACGCTTGGAGGTGGATTTGGTGTGGGCGATGCTGTAGCCGAACACGGCTTCATGCACGCGTCCGCCCAGCGAGAACGGGCCGCGAGCATACAGGTCCAGGCCTTTTTCCTTGCTGGTGGTGTTGAATTTGCTTGCGGTGCCGTTGTTGTTCACGGCGCCGGTATCGGGGTCGATGTTGCCGCCGATGAAGCCATGGGAAATGCTGCCGTCTGCCTGGATGGCCTCGCTGCTGATGCCCGAGATCAGCTCACGCGAGCGGTAATCACGGCTGCTGACTACGCCTTTGAGTACCCAGTCGTTATCGAAGGTATGGGCAAGCTCTGCAAAGGAGCGCTGGGTTTCCTGGTTGCGCCAGGTCCAGCGGTCGGCGGCGTTGGTGTCACGGTCGAACTTGACCGTACGGCCATCGAGGAAGAACGCGGGCAGTGCGCCGGTGGTGCTGCCGTTGTCGTAGTTTTTCTGCACGTCGTAGCCAAGCGTGAACAGGGTGCCCTCGCTGAGGTCGGCTTCCAGCACGCCATAGAAGGTGTTCTGCTCGCCGGTCAGGTACTCGACGTAACTGTGCTGGGATTGGGTGCCAGCCACCATGCGGCCACGGACATTACCGCTGTCGGTCAACGGGCCGGCAAGGTCGAAGTCTGCCTGGTATTTGTCCCAGGACCCGGCGCCTGCGCCGATATGGCCCTGCAGTTCGGCAGTGGGGCGCTTGCGCACCAGGTTGATGACCCCCGAAGGGTTGCCGGCGCCGTTGACCAGGCCGGTTGCGCCCTTGAGCACTTCGACCCGGTCATAGACCAGGCTGTTGCCGATGCTGTAGTTGTCGCGCAATGAGCCGCCGTCGGAGGACAGGCTGGGCACACCATCGAACTGGTAGTTATCCAGCTTGAAACCGCGCGAATAGAAGGTAAAGGCTTCGGAGCTTTCCTGGTTGACCGTGACACCGGGCGTTTGCTTCAGGACTTCCGAAACACTCTGCAGGTTCTGGTCGTCCATCTGCTGGCGGGTGACCACGCTGATCGACTGCGGGGTTTTGCGCAGGCTCAGGTTCAGGCGTGTGGCGGCGGCGGTTTCGCCAGTGGTGTAAGAGCCGCTTCCCTCGGTGGTCAAGCCCAAACCTTCACCCGTGATGCTGGTTGCGCCCAGTTGCAGTGCCGAACCTGCATCAACCTGGCTCACCAGCACATAGTTGTTGCCCACCAGCAAAGCTTGTAGCCCGGTGCCGGCCAGCAGTTGGGCAAACCCCTGCTCGATACTGTACCCACCGTGCAGCCCGCTGCTCTGACGACCTTGGGTGAGCGCCGCATCGAACGACAGCAGTACGCCGGCCTCGCGGGCGAAGCGGTTCAGGGTCGTCACCAGCGGCCCGGGGGCGATGTCGTAGACGCGGCTGGCCTGTTCGGCGTGGGCCTGGGCGCCCGTCGACAGCAGCGGGGCCAGCAGCCCGGCATGCACGGCGATGGCGGTGCCAAGCAGCAGGGACGTGAGGTGTTTTCGGCGTGGGTATGGGCAGCTTGTTGTTCTAGGCATGACAGCTCCTTCAAATGCCTGTTTGGGCGGTTTGCAGGAGAGCTCGAACGAGAGAGGCCAATCCGACAATACGGCTGAGAAATATTTTCATCTGACGCTGCTAAGTGGCAGGCATCAGCCTGACCCAGTAGCGCGTCCAGGTGCTGATCCTCAGCTGCAGCGCCTCGGCAATTGCCATCAGGGCGCGGTCGGTGTCGTCCAGTGGATACACCCCAGCCAGACGCAGCCCGGCCACGTCGTCACTGCAACTCAGCACGCCGGGGCGGTACCGCTGCAGTTCGGCCAGGGCGCGGCGCAGCGGCCAGCCGTCGAGCACCAGTTGGCCATCGCGCCATGCCGTGCGAGCCAGGTCGGCTGGGCGTGGCTCTGGCAGCGGCCCGTTGTCGAAGGCCAGGGCCATGCCTGCTTCAACCCGCACCTCATGGGCGCTGGCGGCGTTGTGCACCGCAACGGCGTGTTCGATAACGGACAGCTCGGTGCAGTCGGCATGCAGTCGCACGGTGAAATCAGTGCCCAGGGCGCGCATGTCGCCATGTACCGTGCGCACGCGCAGCGGGCGAGAGTCAGCGGCGGTGCGTACGGCGATTTCGCCTTCAGCCAGGACGATCAGGCGCTGCTCTGTGCTGTAGCGGATATCGACCACAGAGGCTGTATTGAGCGTCAGCCGCGTGCCGTCCTGCAGGGTCAAGCTGCGGCGTTCGCCGGTCGCGGTACGCACATCGGCCATCCAGATGGGGGCGTTGCGATAGCCTGTCCAGGCTACCCCGGCCAGCCCCGCACCGAGCACCAGCGTCTTGAGCACCGTACGCCGTCCCGTCCCGATCTGTCCTGCGGCAAGGGTATGCCGTGCCAGCGGGCCATGCACGCCCGCAAGGCCTGCCTGCAATTGCTCCAGGCGCCCCCAGGCCCAACCGTGCAAAGGTGCCTGGTCCAGCCAGGCTTGCCACTGTGCCCGGTTTTCTGCGCAGTCAGGCGCTGCCAGAAAGCGCGCATGCCAGTGTGCCGCTTCGCGCAGGGCCTGGCGCTGGTCGGCGGGGCTCACAGTTGCGCATCAAAAGCGAACAGCAGGCAACGTTCGGTGGCCTTGGCCATGTACTTCGTCACCGAACTGACCGACACACCGAGGCGCTGGGCGACCTCTGGGTAGGTGAGGCCATCGAGTTGCACGTACAGAAAGGTGTCACGCACTTTCTGGCCCAGCCCGTCGAGCATGGCGTTCAGTTGCATCAGGGTTTCCAGCATCAGCAGGCGTTGTTCGGGCGAGCACTCTTCGAGTACCGGCTGGCTGGCGAGGAACTCCAGGTAGGCCTGCTCAAGGTTGCGTCGGCGCAGTTGGTCGATCATCACTTGCCGCGCCACGGTGGCCAGAAAGCTGCGAGGCTCTGCCAATGGCTGGCGTAGCGCGCTGCTGATCAGGCGCAGAAAGGTGTCCTGGGTAATATCGGCCGCCCGGTCTGCATTACCCAGGCGCCTGCGAATCCAGCCTTGCAGCCATTGGCTGTGGTCGCGGTACAGGGCGTGCATCTCATCATGCCGGGCTGATGCGGGCGGCTGGGGGTAGGGCACCTGGATCTTCCTGATTATAAAGTGCGGATAAGAATTGATCGCAATTATAGGGGTATCAGGATGCTTTGCAATCTCAGTCAGTTTGAGGCACTGCGCTGCAGGGCGCGTTCCACGAGGCAGCAGAATCGAGGTGAAGGTGTTTCTGCTGCTTGGGCAGGACAGGCGTATCAAGCGTGCCCAGCGCTATCGATATCCAGTCGGCAAACTCACCTTGGGTGCGTGACCAGAACAGGGTCGAGCCGCACTCCACGCAAAACTCTCGCACCACCGTCTGCGAAGACGCATAGGCCTTGATACTGGTGGCGCCGCGAAGGATGCGCAGCATGTTGCGCGGAACGCTGCCGTACGAAGCGAACGCTGCCCCGTGCCCTTTGCGGCACTGGCTGCAATGGCAGTGGCTCACAGCCTTTGGCGGGGTAAGTAGCAGGTAACTGACCGCTGCACACAAGCAGCTTCCTTGGTATGCCTCTTTCGCTGGCGCTTCCGTGCAGGTGGAAAACGCCAGCGTAACCGCCTCGGCCTGATCAGTCGACCGTTGCAACCCTGCACGCCTGCTTCGGCGTCAGCACCGTATCGATTACGAGCATGCAAAAATATTTTTGCGCCAGTGCATCCAGAACGGCACCCGATGGGTAGTTGTTATCAGGCAGTCGGTGATTGCCTGACCCATGACCCCCACGGAGCTCGCCCCATGATCATCAAGCCCGCTTTCTCCCTGCTCGCCGCCTGCCTTGTACTTGCGTCTGCACCCGC
The DNA here is from genome assembly GCF_022179005.1 of Pseudomonas sp. PAGU 2196. Classification (NCBI taxonomy): domain Bacteria; kingdom Pseudomonadati; phylum Pseudomonadota; class Gammaproteobacteria; order Pseudomonadales; family Pseudomonadaceae; genus Pseudomonas; species Pseudomonas sp. PAGU 2196. The sequence goes on from NZ_BNTL01000032.1 coordinate 110,251, forward strand.
CCATGCCCAGTCGGGCGTCCCGGACGCAGTCAAGGTTCCCGACGGCCACGCCATCATGCTGGAAACCGTTGGTGTCGGTGAGATCACCTACCAATGCCGCGACAAGGCCAATGCACCAGGCCAGACCGAATGGGTTTTCGTCGGTCCCAAGGCGGTGCTCAACGATCGCAGCGGCAAGCCTGTAGGTGACTATTTTGGTCCTCCGGCCACCTGGCAGGCCAAGGACGGTTCGAAAGTGACCGGCACCCAGCTTGCCGTCGCCCCGGCGGCCAAAGGCGATATCCCGTATCAACTGGTCAAGGCCAACCCTGCCGAGGGCAAGGGCGCGATGCAAGGGGTCAGCTACATCCAGCGGCTGGCGACGCGCGGTGGCGTAGCGCCTGCCATGGACTGCACGGCGCAGAGCAAAGGCGCGCAACAAGTAGTCAAGTACCAGGCGGACTACGTGTTCTGGTCGGCCAAGTGACGAGGGCTTGAGCGGCAGGCCAGCGATTGATCATCTACGCTGCTGGACGTGCCCCAGGCCGGTAAGGCAGGGCACCGTCCAGGTTTCATGATGAAGGAACGACCCCATTTTGAATTCGCCCGTTGTTCCATTTGATTTCGAGGGCTGTCTTGCCGCTTGTGCCCAAGGAGACCGCCGCGCCTTGCAGGCGCTCTATGAGCATGAGGGGGCACGTTTGCTGGGCGTCGCACGGCGCATCGCGCGCGACCAGGCGAGCGCGGAGGACATCGTTCACGATGCCTTTGTGCGTATCTGGACACGTGCTGCCAGCTATGACCCATCGCGCGGTTCAGCCCGGGGCTGGGTCTACAGCATTACCCGTCACCTGGCGCTGAACTTGGTGCGTGACGGCCGCTGGGAAACCGACCTGGACGAGCCTGGCATGATCGCGGCTGTAGCCCTGGCCCCGGAGCTGGACGACCTGCAACTGTGGTCAGGCTCGGCGAAAATCTATCGCTGCCTTGAGCAACTGCAACCCGCCCCCCAGCGTTGCATCCTGCATGCGTATGTGGACGGTTGCAGCAATGCCGAAATCGCAGCGCTGCTGGGTGCGCCGCTAGGCACCGTGAAGGCATGGATCAAGCGAAGCCTGAAGGCCCTGCGGGAGTGCATGACATGAAGCGTACCCCAGGTGATGACAGCGTCGAGGACCTGGACGACCTAGCAGCCGAGTACGTGCTGGGTACCTTGAGTGGCGAGCAGCGTGCTGCCATGCAGGACCGGTTGAAATCGGAGCCGGCCGTACGCGCCGCAGTGGATGCCTGGGAGGCCCGCCTGCTCGAACTGACCACGCAGGCTGAACCCATCACGCCAAGCCACCGCTTGTGGGGCCGGATCGAGCGCAGCCTTGAAGAGGCTCAACCGTCCGGGCAACCACGCGCTGGCTGGTGGCAGCGGCTTGGACTCTGGCAGGGCTTGAGCGCTGCGGGGTTGGCCGCGAGCTTGCTTCTGGCCTTGGCGCTGTTGACCAAGGCTCCGCCTGTGACCACCTATATGGTGGTGCTGGTAGCGCCGTCGGGGCAGGCCCCGGGGTGGGTAGTGCAAGCCAACGATGCGAGCATGATCGAACTGATCCCGCTTGGCGTGGACGATGTGCCCGAAGGCATGACCTTGCAGTTCTGGACCAAGGGCGAGCAGTGGCGCGCACCTGTTTCGCTGGGGTTGGTCAAACCGGGCGAACAGTACCGCGTGCCGCTGAGGCGCTTGCCTGCGCTTGAGCCGAATCAGCTGTTCGAGCTGACCCTTGAGAAAGCGGGCGGCTCCCCGACCGGTGCGCCAACGGGCCCGGTGAAGTTCATTGGCCGCGCGGTGAAAGTCATATGAGCCCCTGCGGTCTCCATCGTGCACAAGCGGCTTGACCCTGAAGTGGCTACAACCCTCACGCTGGTAGCCAGTTTCTCTCTACCAGGCATTCATCATGGACAACCGTATTCCTCCGCCGCTGGTCGCTACCCTGTTCGGCCTATTGGCATGGCTCGCAGCTCGACACTTGCCGGGAGCACTGGATCTGACGATCGAATGGCGCATTGGTCTGGCGCTGGTGGTATTGCTGGCAGGCGTAGCGGTTTGCCTGGCCGGCGTGCTTTCTTTCCGACACGCACGTACGACGGTCAACCCGCTGAAGCCTGAAACGGCTTCGGCCCTGGTTCGCTCGGGGGTTTACAGGTACACACGCAACCCCATGTACTTAGGCTTCGCCACAGTGCTGGTAGCCTGGTCGATCTTTCTCGCCTGGCCGCCAGCGCTGCTGGGCGTGCTGGGCTTTGTGATCTACATGAACCGCTTCCAGATCGGGCCGGAGGAGCGGGCCCTTGCCAGCCTTTTCGGAAGGGAGTTTGCGCAGTACTGCAAACAGGTCAGGCGTTGGCTGTAGAAACGAAACGTCTACCATCTTGCCAGTGGCCGCTCTCGATCCAATGCCATCTTCCTGAGACGCAGCCAGTGATCTTCTCCACGGGGATAAATGAGCCCGCTTGATTACGATTCTTCAAGATGGCCTCAAAATGCGACTGACCTACGATGCTCAGCCGTTGCAACCACCTTGCCGCGCTTGAGCACCATCAGCCGTGTCGGCAGGTCGAGAATGACATCGGCCACAGCCCGGCAATCGACCATCACCAGGTCGGCATCATTGCCCACCGCCAAACCGTGGCGTTTCAACCCCATGGCTTTGGCAGGGTTTGTCGTGAGCATCGGCAACACGGTGGCCTGATCATCCGCGCCGCCCAAGTGGCAGGCGGGAATGGCCAGTTGCGCAATGTGTAACAGGTCGCCAGTGCCATACGGTGTGAATGCATTGCGGATGTTGTTGGTGGCCAGGCAAACCGTGACACCGCCGTCGCGCAGTGCACGCACCGGTGTCAGGGTGCGTCTGACATTGTGACTGTCACCCCGAGCCCCCCAGGTGCAGGTCGGTGGCGGGCAGGCACATCACGCTGATGTCGGCCTCACGTAGCAACGCAATCACCTGTGCCCGTCGCGCTGGCGAGGCGGCGGCCAGGCTGGTCAGATGCCCAACGCAGACGCGCCCTTGGTAGCCTTCGGCAATGGTTCGACGTGCCACGTACTCGATGGTCATGTGCTCGGCGTCATCGGCGAAGTCCTGGTGCAAGTCGATGTCTTTGCCGTAGCGCTTGGCCAAGTCAAAGACGAAATCTATGTGCTCCAGCGGCGACACGTCGTTGTAGGGAATGCCGCCCACCACATCGGCCCCCATCTCCATTGCCTGGGCCATCATGGCCTGCATGCCAGGCAGCTTGAGAATGCCTTCTTGCGGAAACGCCACGACCTGGATGTCGATCACCTCGCGGAATTGCTCGCGCAACTCCAGCACCACTTCGAGCCCGGTGAAGCCTTGGGCGGGTCGAACTCGGCATGGGCACGCACATGCGTGGTACCGGCCTGAACCAGTGCGCGCAGCACCTGGATCGAACGTTCGCGGATATCCTCACGGGTCAGTGTGGGCTTCAGTTCGGCGGTGACAGCGATCGCTTCCTTCAAGGTGCCGGAACGGTTGGCCTTGCGCTGCATCACGTTGGCTTTTTCCAGGTGCAGGTGGCCTTCGACAAACCCAGCCACAAGCACTTTGCCGTGCGGTGTGTGTCGACATGGTGCACGTCCTTAGCAGAGTGGTTCTGATGCAGCAGAAAACTCAGCGTCCCGTGCAGTTTGAGATTACAGAGCAAACTCGGCTGGCCCTACAGGCCTGGATACATCAAGCCCATCTGCACAGCGAGGATTGTCTTTTCCCAAGCCGGCTACACGCCTCAGAGCACCTATCCACCCGGCAGTACGCCCGAATCGTCAAAGCGTGGATAAAAGCTATTGGCCTTGATCCAGCCATGTACGGCACCCACACGATGAGACGTACGAAGGCATCGCTGATCTATCGCAGGACGAAGAACCTGAGAGCAGTTCAGCTCCTCGGTCATACAAAGCTTGAAAGCACGGTGCGATACCTGGGTATTGAGGTCGATGACGCATTGGAAATGGCGGAGCAGACTGAGGTCTGAAAGCGTTTAGCGACGGTCGAGGTATGACCGTCGCTAAGCGACCCATATCGGCCGCTGAGCTGCGATCTTGCAGGAGCGGGCTTGCCTCTGAGCAGCATTCCTCGTTCCAATACACGAATTCGAGCATGCCCTGTGTGAATCGCCCCTGGTTTGGTAGACACCCCGAACGACTGCAAAGGGTCGTAAGCAGACGGTCATGACTGGCCGCAATCGACCCAAGGCGGACACTGATCCAAAGCTCTGCTGTCAGTGCAGGCCTCATCGCCGGCAAGCTGAACAAGCCGGCTCCCACCGGAATATCACCAGCCTTCAGGCATGCGCTGTACCTGTGGGAGCCGTGCTTGCCGGCGATGGGCCGCGAAGCGGCCCCGGTTACAGGTGTTGAAGAGGCTAATAAGAAGATCTTATGCGCCATGATGGTAAATCATTAGATCTAATGACGGGGAAGGTTTAAAACTCCCTGCATTGATCACCTTCACAGCGGAGACAGCTACATTGGCATGCACACTGAAATCGCTCGTCCACACCCTCCATACCCTGTGCTCGGCATGGGGCAGCTACACCATGAGAAACCTTCAGCGTTAGTAGCCGTGGAGGCCAGCAATGTCATTTGTCGCTCCGGTTCTTGACCCCCAACTCGCTGAGATTGCACCAGGTTTCCGAGCGCTGAGTATCAGCGTGGAAGCTTCGCAGATCGAACACCCCCAGGTTTCTACAGACGCGCTTGAGAAGGCTTGTGAGTCGTTGGTCGCTGACACCCCGGTTTGGGCTAAGAGCCACTTGGCTGCATGGGCCACTGCATTCAGGCTGTTCGGCGCTAAACCACAGCGCACCCCGTGCTCAGCCGAAGCATTGCGTAAGCGAGTTCTGCGAGACGGGAGCCTTCCCAGCATCGATCCCATTGTCGATTTGTACAACGCAATCAGCATCAAGTACGCCGTCCCCGTTGGCGGAGAAAATTTTGATGCCTACATAGGTGGCCCACGTTTAACCATCGCCGTTGGCACTGAGCTGTTTGACACAACCAAAGATGGCAGTGCGGCAAACGAGTCGCCAGAAAAAGGCGAAGTCATTTGGCGCGATGATCACGGTGTGACTTGCCGACGCTGGAACTGGCGTCAGGGCACCCGCACCCGGCTTGATTCGAACACGAAGCGGATGTGGTTCATTCTGGAGAGCCTTCCTGAAATGCCCATAGAGGCCCTCAGGGCTGCTGGGGATGAGCTGAGCAGCGGACTTCAGCAGATGATGCCGGAGGCAAAAATTGCATCCCAATTGATTGAGTTTTACTGACCGGAGAAGCGTAATGGGCATCCGATGCTCAAGCCCCGCTGCTGGGTACATTCGTGCCCATACCCTCAGGTAAATAGGGGCGTATCTCTTCTATTTCAGCGTGGCTAAGACGAATGCTGCTGGCGTCGATCAATCCATTCACCTGGTCGGGGCGGCGTGCGCCTACGATAGCGCCGGAAACTGCCCGGTGACGCAATACCCAAGCGATGGCTACGGCCGCCGCTTTGACCCCATGCCTGGCACCGATATTTGCCATGACTTCTACCAACGCGAGGTTTTTGCTCAGACGAGGTTCCTGGAAGTCGGCGCTCCGCGATTTTCGCCAATCATCGTCGGGCAGCAGTGCAATCCGCTCGCGGGTCATGCTTCCCGTCAGTAAACCAGATTGCAACGTCGAGTAGGCAATCACGCCCACCTGCGCTGTTGCACAATACGGCAGGATCTGGTCTTCGACATCACGCATCAAAGCTGAATACGGCGGTTGAAGGGAGGCGATATCGGTTACGGAGCGGGCTCGCTCAAGCTGGGAAACATCGAAGTTTGATACACCAATCGCCCTTATCTTGCCTTGAGCCTTGGCTTGGGCCAAGGTCGCCAAAGCCTCCTCGATGCCTTCGCTGTTTCCATCTGCCGGGAACGCTGGCCAGTGAATCTGATAGAGATCGATGACACTCACCTGTAAGCGACGCAGGCTATCTTCGATTTCTTTCATCAATGACTGGGGGGCAAGCGAATGAGAGATCTCACGGGTTGTGCGGTCCCACACCAGGCTACCTTTGGTGAATACTAGCGGGCGACGCGAAGCTGGCACCTGACGCAGCAGTTGCCCAGTCAATATCTCGGCATGACCGAGCCCATATACCGCTGCTGTGTCGATCCAGTTCACGCCGCGTTCTACCGCATACTCCAATGCTGCCAGGCTATCGCCATCATCTTGCGCCCCCCAGCTGAACGCCCATCCTTGTCCTGCAATGGCCCACGTGCCCATTCCAATTGGCGAAATCAACAACTCGGATGTGCCTAGTCGATTCTTTTGCATGCAAACCTCTCGTCGATTGAGGCGCAGAGTATTCATTGAGAGGTTGCCGACGATAAGATAGCTAATCGTGTTTGAACTGCTGAGCTGTATTCATGAAATCCCCTTGCGACCTTTCCGAACTCGACGCCTTCGCCGCCGTAGCTCGCCATCACAGCTTTCGCAAAGCCGCCGACGAGCGAGGGGTATCTGCGTCAGCTCTCAGCCACGCCATGCGTGCCTTGGAAAGCAAGCTGGGGGTCAGGCTCCTTAATCGCACTACGCGCAGCGTCACGCCTACCGAAGCGGGTAATCAACTGCTCGCCACGTTGGTCCCTGCCTTGACGGAGGTCGCCAATGCGTTGCATGAATTGACCTTCAAACAGCAAGTCCCCACCGGCACGCTGCGATTGAACGTATCGCGGCCCGCTGCCCGTCTTGTTATTGCGCCACTGCTGGCGCGATTCACGGCAGCCTACCCACGCATCAACGTAGAGCTGGTAGCCGATGATGGGTTGAGCGACATCGTCGGCGAAGGGTTCGATGCCGGCGTGCGCTTCGGCGAGAGCCTGGCGGGTGACATGATCGCCGTCCCGGTGGGCCCACCCCAGGGGTTTGTCACCGTTGCTGCCCCCAGTTACCTCAGCAGGCACGGGACACCGGACACACCGCAAAGGCTACTTGAGCACGCCTGCATTGGCCGACGCTTTCCCAGCGGCAAACTGTACAAGTGGGAATATCTTGCCGAGGGGCAGCCTATGCGCCTGGCCGTGGCAGGGCCGTTAATACTGGAAGATGACACCATGATGATTCAAGCGGCGAAAGACGGCGCCGGGATCGCGTACGTGTATGAGGAGATGGCAAGGGAATACTTGGCTCGGGGGCAATTGGAGGAAGTGCTGGAAGACTGGAGAGCCTTGCCAAGCAGGTTTTTCATCTATTACTCAAGCCGGCGTCACGTACCGCCAGCGCTAAAGGCGCTGATCGAGTTTGTGCGTGAAACGCAGCATCGTTGAATAAAATGACGTGTCAAAGTGAAGGAAATCATACGAATCGATGATCTGCAGGCGCCTAGGATCGAATAGCGGGGCAGGGGGCCCCGCATCTGCTTCAAGCTTACTCGAGTACCGACTGACGTGCGTGCCGAAGCGGCACTACAGACCCTCGGGTGACGAAGTATTTTACGCCCGCGCAATCGATCAAGCGCCGTAACGCGGTGCGAGTGTGTTGTTGGAAAGATGCCCGAACAGCGCCTTGCGGCTGCTTTCGTAGCGTTCGAAATGCTGCAGGTCGTGCATGGAAGGGATGGAGATCAGGACGCTGTTGTCGAAGTCTTGAAGGGCACCATCCACCAGGTTGCTGGCTGACATCACGATGTTGGGATCAAGGTTTTCGACAGGCAGCCCCCCGATCTCCCAGAAGTCGGTCGCTGTGGCGCCTGGCAGCACCGCTTGAACCCTGACGCCATGTTCTGCCAGCTCCTTGTGCAGCGACTGAGTGAAGGCCGTTACGTAGGCTTTGCTTGCGCCGTACACACCATTCAGTAATTCGGGGGCCAGGCTGACGATGGAGGAAATATTGATGACTGCGCCCTGTTTGCGAGCGGCGAAGCCCGGAGCGGCGGCGTAGGTGAGCCGTGTCAGTGCGGTGACGTTGAGCGTGATCATCTCGGCCATGCGCTCGACATCGCTTTCCATCAAGCTGGTGTGGGTGCCGATGCCGGCGTTATTAACCAACAGGTTGATGCTGGCGTCCTCGCGCAATTTGCGCTCGACGCGGGCCAAGTCCGCTGAGCTGGCCAGGTCCGCCTGGAAGACTTCCACACTCTGCTGGGTCTCGTTGGTGATACGGCTGGCAAGGGCATTGAGGCGATCACGATTGCGGGCGACCAGAACCAGGTCGTAGCCACGTTGAGCCAGGCGTTCGGCGTAGATCGCGCCGATGCCGGAAGATGCGCCTGTGATCAGGGCAGTGCCTTTGTATTCCTGAGTCATGGTCCAGCTCCGTTGATTGGGTGTGAAGCCATGATGCAGAGAAATTGATATGTCTTAAACGACGCATATAGTCATGATTTAAGACATCAAGAAGCGTCCGGGAGCGTCTTCGCGCAGCCCCAGTGCTTGGGCGCACGCACACTAGGCTCTGTCGGAATAGTTCTGTGGGAGCGGGCTTGCCCCGCGAATGGGGCTACGCGGTGCATGGCACCGGCTTCGCCGGTGTTCGCGGGGCAAGCCCGCTCCCACGTAATGCGTCAGAACACCGACCACCCGATACGTGAACTCAACAACTCGAGCGCCGCCATGCCCGCGTAGGAGTTGCCCGCGGTATTCAGCTCCGGCGACCACACGCATACGGTAAATTGGCCCGGCACGATTGCTACAATCCCGCCACCCACGCCACTCTTGCCTGGCAACCCCACGCGGTAGGCGAAATTCCCGGCTTCGTCATACAACCCGCTGGTGGCCATGATCGAGTTCACCTGCTGGGTCTGGCGTCGGCTCAGGATTTGCTCGCCGCTGTGCTTGCAGAACCCGTCGTTGGCCAAAAAGCAGAAGGCGCGGGCCAGATCGAGGCAGCTCATCTGCAGCGCGCAGTAACTGAAATAACTGCGTAACACCGTCTCGACGTCGTTATGGAAGTTGCCAAAGGACTGCATGAGGTAAGACATGGCAGCGTTGCGCGCGCGGAATTGATACTCCGAATCCGCGACGCGGGTATCGATCGCAATATGGGGATTGGCCGATAGCCGTCGCACGAAATCGCGCATCGACAACGTGGGGGCTGCGAAGCGCGATTGGTTGATATCGCAGATGACCAACGCACCGGCATTGATAAAAGGGTTGCGTGGGCGCCCGCGCTCGAACTCCAGCTGCACCAGCGAGTTGAATGGCTGGCCTGACGGCTCATGCCCAAGCCGCTCCCAAATGGCTTCACCGGAATGGCCAATTGCCTGGACCAGGCTGAATACCTTGGAAATGCTCTGCACCGAGAATGGCACCAGGGCATCACCCGCGCAGTGATAACGGCCATCGTTGCCATAGACTGCGATGCCCAATTGCTGCGCTGGCACGTCGGCCAGCGCAGGAATGTAGTCAGCCACTTTGCCCTTGCCGATCAAGGGGCGCACTTCGTCGAGAATCTCGTTCAACAGCGTTTGCATGGAAGGCCCTGTTATCACTCCCCATTCGACAGCGAGGGGTAGCGTTTCAGACGCAGGCTCAGCAGCAAAAATCACACACTCGGCGCGCAGCGGCCCCTTATTTCAGGCCATGGGGCTGCTCAAAAATCGTATCGGGTATTCAACATCACATTGCGCGGCTCGCCGTAATAGCCGCTGTAGAACGTGGTATCCAACGCACTGATGTATTTCTTGTCGAACAGGTTGTTGATGTTGAGCGTCGTGGAAAGTTGGTCGGTCAGTTGATAGCGGGCCATCAGGTTGACCACGGTGAACTGCGATTGCTTGGCCTTCACCGTGCCCAACGCGGTGCTTGGCGTGACGGTGATGTGGGTGCCGCTCTGCCAGTTGGCGCCGCCGCCGACGGTCAGGCGGTCGAAGTCGCCCGGTAGTCGGTAGGTGCTCCACAGCTTCACCATGTTGGCCGGGGCTTCGGTGTTCAAGCGCTCGCCATCCCGGTCCTTGGTGATGCCGTGGTTATAGCTGGCCGAGACGTTCCAGCCGGGCATCAACTCGCCGTTGGCCTCGACTTCAAAGCCACGGGTGGTGGCGCCGCTCACGGCTTTGTACGCGGCAGTCAAACCATCATTGTTGACGGTCTTGCCTTCGTCGAGCACGGCGAGGTTGTCCTGCTTGACCTCGTAGGCTGCGATGCTGGTATTCAGGCGACCGTCGAAGAATTCACTCTTCAGGCCCACCTCGTAGTTGTCGCCTTCACGCGGCTCGAGGGTCGAGCCGTCGGCATCGCGCAGGCTCTGTGGTTTGTAGATGCTGGTCCAGCTGGCATACACCGAGTGGATGTCGTTGAGGTCATAGACCACACCGGCGTAAGGGGTTACAACGCCGCTTTCCTTGTAGTCGGTCGTGCGGTTGCTGAGGGGCGTCGCCGGGTAGGTCAGGTCGTAGTCGTAGTCGTACTTGCTGACTCGCGCACCCAGGATAACCGACAGGTCATCGGTCGGGCGCAGGCGGGTGGCAATGTAGGTGCCGGTCTGGTGAATGACGGTGTCGCCATCATAGAGCTTGCCGCCACCCATTACCGGTTTGTCCGTGTAGTTGTCCCAGTCGTAGACGTTGACGAAGGTGCCTTCGATGCGGGTACCCCGGGTCGGCGTATGGCGGTTTTCGTAACGTGAATAGTTGTAGCCGACGATCAACTCATGCTGGCGGCCGAACAGCTGGAACGGGCCTTGGGCTTGCACATCCAGGCCGGTCTGTTTCTGCCAGGTGCTGCCTGCGCCACCATACAGGCGTACACCTGCGCCGGTGCTCTCGTCGGGGAAGCCCCAACTGGCGGTGGCCAGTTTGTAGTCGTCACGCTTGATATACATCTGGTTGACCGACGCCTTCAGGGTCCAGTCATACGCCAGTTTCTGCTCGAGGCTTGCGAAGGTGTTGAGGGCATCTTGCGGGTTGTGGCTCCAGCGCGCGGCGCTGTTGGTGGAGCGCGAGAACGACGTTTGCTCGCCATTGCTGTGGAACAGCGGGAACGCCACCGAAGAGGAGCCTTGCGGGTTGTTTTTCTGGTAGTCGGCACCCACCGTCAGCAACGTGGTGTCGGTCAAGTCGGCTTCGAGGACCCCGTAGAAAATCTGCTTTTCCTGGGAATAATGGTCCATGAAGCTGTTGTTCTGCTGATAAGCCGCGACCATCCGCCCACGCACGTTGCCGGTGGGCGTCAACGGGCCGGACAGGTCGACTTCGCTACGGTACTTGTCCCACGAACCCACGCCGGCCGTGATGTGGACCTTGAATTCGGCCGTAGGGCGTTTGCGCACGAGGTTGATCGTGGCAGAAGGGTCGCCCGCGCCGGTCATTAGCCCAGTGGCACCACGCAGCACTTCGACACGGTCGTAGATGGCCATGTCGGCCAGGCTCTGCGCCGACATCTGAGTTGCAATATCCAGCGTGGTGGGGATGCCGTCGAACTGGTAGTTATCGACCGAGTAGCCACGCGAATATATGTTGAAACGCTCACTGCCGAGGCTCTGCACCGACAACCCCGGCGTCTGCTGCAACACCTCGGTGATGTCGTTCAGCCCCTGGTCATCCATACGCTGACGGGTAACCACGCTGATCGACTGCGGGGTTTCGCGAAGGGTCAACGGCAGTTTGGTGGCCGTGTTGCTCTGGCCTGTGGTGTACGAGCCAGTGCCCTCGGTGGTGGGCCCCAGGCTTGCGGCGTTGATGCTGGTGGCGCCCAGTTCCAAGGCGGCGCCGCGCTCGGCCTTGGCCAGCACGTACCGTTTGTTCCCCGCCTGTACGAGCCGCAGGCCGCTGCCCTGGAGCAAGCGGGCAAACCCCTGGTGCAGCTCGAAATCCCCCTGCAGGCCTGGTGAGCCGAGGCCCGCGGTATCTTCGGCGCTGAAGGTGATCATGACCCCGCTGGCGGCAGCGAATTGGCTGAGGGCCTCGGCCAGGCTGCCAGCCGGGATGTCATAGCGCTGTGCTTGCGCCCAGGCAGCGGGCAGCACCAGCAGCGAGCCGGCCAGGCTCAGGGTGAGCGCTGCGCGGTGGATACTGCAGGCGAGTCGGGAGGGGGGTACGAACATGAACAACTTCCTGTTGGGGTTGGCAGTGGCTGCGTTTTTTACGCATGTGCAGCTAGAGCCGAAGCAGAAATCGAAATCTGTTACCCCTCACGCGAAAAAATTTTGCTTCATGCCGCACCTGCCTCGATCCGCACCCAGTAACGGGTCAGGCGCCGGATGTGCACGGGCAGGGAGTCCTGCAGATTGGCCAGCACCGCCTCGCGGTCATCCAGCAGGAAGGTGCCGGACAGCCGCAAACCGGCGACCTCGGGCGTGCAACCGAGGTAGCCGGGGCGGTAGCGTGAAAGCTCAGCGAGCACGTCGTCCAGGCGCCAGTCGACCACCACCAGCATGCCCCGCGCCCAGGCTGAACTTTGCGCGGCGGCTGGGTGCAGTGGTCCGATTCGGTCTGCGGTAAAGGTCAAGGTTTGCCCAGCTTCGGCACGCATCACCGGTGCCTGCGCCAGCCGTGGCCGGACCTCCACGGCGTGCGCCTCGACCGTGACCCGGGTGCTGCCGTGCCCCTGGCGCACGGCAAAGCGCGTGCCGAGGGCGAGGATTCGGCCCTCCGCCGACTGCACACTCAGCGGGCGCGCATCCTTGGCCGTCTCCACCAGAATTTCGCCCTGCTTCAGCACGATCAGCCGCTGCTGGCCATCGAAATGCAGGTTCACTTGGGTGTCGGTGTCCAGCACCAAGCGGCTGCCGTCAGCCAGCGTCAGGTGGCGGCGTTGCCCCACGCGCGTGGCGTAGTCCGCCTGCCAAGGCGAAAGCTGATAACCCTGCCAACCGACCACGCCGACCCCGAGCAACAGCGCCAGCATCTTCACCGCCGCACGGCGCTGTTGCCGGGCTTGTTCAAGGGTCGCCGCACCCACCGCCGCAGGGGCTTGGGCCAAGCGCTGCTGCAAGTGTTCAAGCCGGGCCCAGGCTTGTGCGTGCTGCGGGTCCGCCGCGAGCCAGGCTTGCCACTGGCTGTGGGTGGCAGGGCTGACCGTGCTTTCGTTAAGGCGCACATACCAGTCCACCGCCTGGGCCAGGGCGCGCTTCATGCCTCGTCCAGCAGCAGGCAATGCATCAGGCCGCGGGCCAGGTGCTTGCGCACGGTGCTCACCGATACCCCACAGCGTTCAGCGGCTTTCTCGTAGGGCAGCCCATCCAGTTGCACCGCCAGGAAAATTTGCCGGGTACGCGTGCCTAGGCCATCGAGCAGGCGATCGATGGCCAGCAGGCTATCCAGGATCTGTGCACGGGTTTCTGCCGAAGGGGCATACGCTTCGGGGCGCAGTTGCAAGGCTTCGAGGTAGGCCTGTTCCAGGCTGCGCCGCCGGTACAGATCGATGACCAGGCCGCGGGCGATGGTCGCCAGGTAGTGCCGAGGCTCCTTCAGGCTGCTGGCGGTGCGGGCCAGCAGCACGCGCACAAAGGTGTCCTGAGCCAGGTCCGCAGCATCCGCTGAGTTGTTCAGCCGATGGCGCAGCCAGCTACGCAACCACACGTTGTGGTCACGGTACAGCGCATGCAGATGCTCATGAGGTACTGCGTCGGGGGGCATTGTGGACATTCCCTCTCCCAGCCGGCGGAGGATGCAAATACGAAACAATCTCGATTGTAGAGGGATTGGCCAAGGCTGGGAAGAACACAGAGGGAGGAACTTATATTTACGCGTTGGCGTATTCGTTGCGGACGATTTCAGCGCCTGCAGTCAACGCACTCAATTTCCCCCTGGCAACGTGACGCGGCAACGGCGCCATGCCGCAGTTGGTGCACGGGTAGAGCTTGTCGATGTCGACGAACTGAAGGGCCTTGCGCAGGGTATTGGCGACTTCCTCGGGTGTTTCAATGGTATGGGTTGCCACATCAATGGCGCCAACCATCACCTTTTTACCGCGAATCAGTTCAATCAGGTCCATCGGCACGCGCGAGTTGTGGCATTCCAGTGAAACGATGTCGATGCTGGATTTTTGCAGCTTGGGGAAGGCTTCTTCATACTGCCGCCACTCTGACCCGAGGGTTTTTTTCCAGTCGGTGTTGGCCTTGATGCCATACCCGTAGCAGATATGCACGGCCGTTTCGCATTTAAGCCCTTCAATGGCCCTCTCCAGGGTGGCTACCCCCCAATCGTTCACCTCATCAAAGAAGACGTTGAATGCGGGTTCATCGAACTGGATGATGTCGACTCCAGCGGCTTCTAACTCCTTGGCCTCCTGGTTGAGAATTTTGGCAAATTCCCAGGCCAGCTTTTCACGGCTTTTATAGTGGCTGTCGTACAGCGTATCAATCATGGTCATGGGGCCTGGCAGTGCCCATTTGATGGGTTGCTTGGTTTGCTGACGCAAGAACTTGGCGTCCTCGACAAACACCGGTTTCTGGCGAGCCACAGCCCCGACAACCGTCGGCACGCTGGCGTCATAGCGATCGCGAATTCTAACGGTTTCACGCTTCTCGAAATCGACACCGCTGAGGTGCTCAATAAACGTCGTGACAAAGTGCTGTCGCGTTTGCTCACCATCACTGACAATGTCAATGCCTGCAACTTGCTGCTCGTGCAATGACAAACGCAAGGCATCGTGTTTGCCCTCGATCAGGGCCTCATCTTGCAGCTTCCAAGGCGACCAAAGTGTCTCAGGTTGTGCGAGCCAGGACGGTTTAGGCAAACTGCCGGCGGTTGAAGTGGGTAACAGCTTTTTCATAGTAAAAGACCTTGAACGTGGGAAGCGTCAATGAGCGTAATTGGCGGACCACTGCTCAAGTATGGCGTGGTAGGGTTTGATGAAGTGCTCTTCGGCGAACCGACCTTGTTCAATCGCCAGTCGGCTGCGCTCTTCGCGATCATAGACAATGCGCGTCAATGAATAGTCCTGGTGCTGCAAGCTGGGCAGATAGGACCTTCCAGCGACCGCGTTCGCGTTGTAAATCTCGGGGCGGTAAATCTTCTGGAAGGTGTCCATCGTGCTGATGGTGCTGATGAGTTCAAGGTTGCTGTAATCACCCAGCAGGTCGCCGGTGAAGTAAAAAGCCAGCGGCGCAACGCTGTTTGGCGGCATGAAGTAGCGAACCTTCAAGCCCATTTTCTTGAAGTACTCATCCGTCAGCGAATACGCGTCTTGCTGGTACTCGACCCCCAGTACTGGGTGCTGGTTTTCAGTGCGCTGATAGGTTTTGCTGCTCGAAACGCTCAGGCAAATAACCGGTGGCTTATTGAAATGCGCTTTGTAGGCCGCTGAGTTCACGAAGCACTGGAACAGTTTTCCATGCAGGTCGCCGAAATCCTCTGGCGTGCTGAAGGTGGGCCGGCCTTTGTTGTGGGCCAGCAAGCGCACGCTGAAATCATAATCGCGCACGTAGGACGAGAAGTTATTGCCGACAATGCCATCGATACGCGTGTTGGTTTTTTTATCAATGACGGTCGTTTTAAGTAGTTCGATCAGTGGTAGGGCCGGGTCACCGCTTTCAGCATCGAGGTTCATCTCAACCGAAATGATCTCCAGCGCAACCGTGTAGCGATCGCCTGTGGGGTTGTCCCAATGCGCCAGTGCATTGAAGTGATTGTCGATCATCTTCAAGGTGTTGCGTAAATTCGCTTGGCGGCTGGTGCCTCTCGCCAGGTTGGCAAAGTTGGTGGTGATGCGCGTGTTGTCCGAGGGCTGGTAGTGCTCATCGAAACAGACGCTCTTGATAGCAAAAGCAAGCGTGTTGTTCATGTTGGTGCGGTGCCTTAATCCCTTAATTGTTCAGTGCACCAGAGCTTCCCGGTGCGTTTACGCAGTGTGGGCTTCGCCAGGTAACCTGCGAGCCGGCGCAAAAAACGATAGGGGGATTTTCAGGCGTGAAGGAGTATGAGGCAATCTCATTGTTTTTGAGATGAACGTTATTTTTCCTCATGATTGGAGGGTGCCAGCGACGCACCGCCGTCGCCCTGCGGCTGCGGCGTCTGCTACCTGCTCAAAATGACCAGTACACGAGTACTGCACACAAAGGCGCAAGCTGCCAAAGGCCGTTGGCAGCTTGCGCCCCTATCAGCAGGGTTGAACCGCCAATCGGTTACTCACGTTACGCCCCAGCACCAGCACCGTCGCAAAACCACAACCTACCAGTGCCGTGGCCAAGCTCAGCAATACTGCGGTGCCCAACTGGTCGACGATCTGCCCACCGAAGAACGAGCCCAAGGCAATGATCACCTGGAACATGGCGACGAACAGTGGCATGCCGCGTTCGACATCCTTGGGTGCCACGACAAACATCCAGATACTGGCGCACGCCGGGAAGGCGCCGAAGGCGAAGCCCCACAGTGCGATCAGCATCGCCGCGCCGGTCATGCCGGTGGCAAAGTAGGGGAACAGCGCGGTGCTGACGCCAGTCATAAGCGCAACCAGCATCAGGGTATGACGGACGCTTCGGTTGGCGGCGAAGCCGGCGAAAATGTTGCCGATGACGCCCGCAACGCCATAGAGCAGCAGCAACGAACCAATGGTCGGCCCATCGAAGCCAGCGCTTTGCTTGAAGAAGGGCGCGACATAGGTGTAGGCGGCAAAGTGCGCCAGGCCAATCAGCAATACCGCGATCAAGCCAACCCGCGCCTGCGGATTGATGAACAGGGCCGGCAGGTCACTGATGCGAATGGCCTTGTCTGGGTTAAGCCGCGGCAACAGCAGGATCTGCGCCAGCAGCACCGGCACGCCCACCAACGCGGTCACCAGAAACGTCATGCGCCAGCCCATCAGGCCACTCAACCAGGTGCCCACGGGCACACCCAGGACAGTGGCTAGAGTTACACCGACCATGATGATCGACGTGGCCTGCGCAACGCCCACACCCTTGGGCGCCAGGCGCCCGCTGAGGGCAATGGCCGTCGCCCAGAAGCCGCCGATGCTGATGCCCAGCAGCACACGGCCGAACAGCAGCAGGTTGAAGTCGCTGGCGTAGGCCACCACCGCGTTGGCGATGATCATGATCAGCGTCAGGCCGATCAGCAGGTAACGACGGTCCAAGGCGCCAATGCCTACAGACAACAAGGGGGCGGCGAGGGCGGCCATGATGCCGGGCAGGGTAACCATCAGCCCGGCCTGGCCGGCGCTGATGCCCAAGTCGCTGGCGACATCGTTGAGTACGCCTACTGGGAGAAACTCGCTGGTCACCAGGGCAAAGGCACCCACCGCGACCGAAAGAATCGCCAGCCACTGCTGTTTGACGCTTTGTTGATTATGTTCGGGAAGGCCGCTAGGGGCCTGGCTGTCGCTTGGCATGGTGCTGGGTTCCAAGGGGGAGTCGCCAGAAAGACGAGGAGGAGGGGGAAATTGGAGGCGATTATACGGGTGAGGGTG
Organism: Pseudomonas sp. PAGU 2196; assembly: GCF_022179005.1. Classification (NCBI taxonomy): domain Bacteria; kingdom Pseudomonadati; phylum Pseudomonadota; class Gammaproteobacteria; order Pseudomonadales; family Pseudomonadaceae; genus Pseudomonas; species Pseudomonas sp. PAGU 2196. The sequence goes on from NZ_BNTL01000032.1 coordinate 127,609, forward strand.
GGCAACCACACAGGCGCGCGGCTTGATAGTACTCATCAGTGAGATCGATGAAAGGTGCTGCGCAGAGCGGCGGCGGCAGGCTGATGGGGGGCGTGACTGTGGTTTTGGATTTTTCTGCCAATACACCTCAAGACCGATAATGGTTACGCGAATTGGTTGAAGCCGCCGAGGTTTGACATTGTGTCCACTACATCGAGGTGGATGATGACACCTGTCGAGGCAGGTTGGTTGGGTGTCAGCTATGGGTCGAAAGCAGCCCTTCGCGAGTGGCCACTGACGACCCATAGCTGCCTCTCGCGAAGGGCCGCAATGGCCAATAGCAGTCACTTTGCGGTGAGTCTAGGATACAGCGTTCATGCTTTTCGCAATCCGTTGATCAAGCCGAGGTCAAGGCGATCTGCCAGCAATCCATAGTCATCTACTTTTTACAGCATTTGAGACTGATTTGATCCTCACGTTCTAAAACTGCCAGGTCTTAACGTCCGTTCTTGCCGAACCTGGCAGCAACGCCCGCGAACGCGACAGGCAATCCTACCTACCTTTGGACTGGGGGCTCCTCTGCGCGACAGCGCAGCCTTAGGTCGCCAAAGCGTTCAACCAGGGCCGCCAACCGCCGAAGCTGCTGATGTCCTGCGCCCCCTCAAGCCCCGCACCTTCGCAGATGAATCCGGTCTCCCAGCGTCCATCGGCCAGTTGCACCTTGCCCAACCCCAGCGGCGCTGGGATGCCATCGAGGAACGAGCCCAGCTCGGCACTGGCCAGCTCCCAAACCTCCACTGCGATCGCCACCCCCTGCTGCGGCACCCGCACCATGCCCGGGCGCTGCACCGGGCCGCCGGCCAAGGCGTACAGGCGATAGTGCGGTGCGCTCTGGGTCGTTTCGAGCAGGCGGCCGCCGCGTTGGGTCAACTGCCCGTTCAGTGCCAGCCCGGCCAGGTGCGCACCGCACACCACCACCCGCGCGCGATCATGCCGAGCTGGCCTGCCCAGCGCCGCCCCACCTTGGTAGGCGTGGGCCAGGCTCAGCAGGTACTGGTCGGTGAAGGCTCGCCCGAACAGGGTGATGCCCCACGGCAGGCCGTCGGCCATGTTGGCGCTGGGCACGGCCACGGCGGCGTAATCCAGCAGGTTCATGAAGTTGGTGTAGTAGCCCAGCTCGGCATTGCGAAGCACCGGCTCCTGCGCAAGCTCGCGCAGGGTGACCGGGCGGCCGATGGTCGGGGTCAGCACGCAGTCCAGGCCAGTCATCAGCCGATCGCACTCAGCCTTGAGCTGCTGCAGGCGGTACTGGGCGCGGAAGGTGTCCACCGCGGACACCTCCGGCGCCTTGGCCAGCACGGCGTGGATCACCGGCAACACGGCTTCGGGCTGCTGGCGGGCCAGGGCGCCGACCACGCTGTAGCGCTCGGCCACCCATGGGCCCTCGTAGAGCAGGCGGGCGGCTTCGAGGAAGGGCGCGAAGTCCAGGGGCACGGCCACGCCACCGATTGCTTGCAGACGCTCGACTGCCGCTTGGAACAGCGCGGGGCCTTGGCTGCAGCCGTAGAACTCCAGATGCTGGGCCGCCGGTACACCGAAGCGGAACGGGCGGATATCGCCAAAGCTGCTGGCGGCGTTCCAGGCCGGATTGGCGCGGCTGTATTCGTCAGCCGGGTCGAGCTGCGCGAGCAGTGCCAGCAGCTCGCTGGCCTCGGCAGCCTCGTGGGTGAAAGTGGTCACACAATCCAGCGTGCGGCAGGCCGGCACTACGCCTGCGGTGCTCAGCAGGCCCTTGCTCGCCTTGAGCCCGACCAGGCCATTGAGCGCCGCTGGCACGCGGCCGGAACCGGCGGTGTCGGTGCCCAGGGCGAAGCTCGCCAGGCCCAGGGCCACGGCCAGCGGGGAGCCTGCGCTGGAACCGCCGGACGGATAGTCCGGATGCACGCTGTTGCGGCAGGCGCCGTAGGGCGAGCGGGTGCCGTTGAGCCCGGTGGCGAACTGATCAAGGTTGGTCTTGCCCAGCGGCACGGCGCCCAGTTCGATCAGTTGCTGCACAACGGTGGCCGAGCGTTCGGGCACATAGATAAACGCCGGGCAGGCGGCGGTGGTGGGGACACCGGCCAGGTCGATGTTGTCCTTGATGGCGAACGGCACGCCGTACAGCGGCAGATCCTCAGGCGTGCGTGCTTCCAACGCGACTAGATAGGGCTCCAGCTCATCGGTGCTGAGCAGGTGGATGAACATCCGGAATTGCGGGTTCAGCTGTTCGGCTTGCGCGCGCACGGCCAGGATCAGTTCGCGAGGCGTGGTCTGGCCGCTTGCGTAGCGGGCTTTCAGCACGTTCAGGCGCAGGTCTTGTTTCATGCAGGTTCTCCTTCGGTCTGTTCGGCTTGCACCACTACGATCACTTGCCCGGCGCGCACCGCGGTGCCTGGCTCCACGCGGATCTCGCGCACAGTGCCGGCGCAGGTGGCCTGCACCGGGATTTCCATCTTCATCGACTCGAGTACTACCAGGGTGTCGCCGGGCGCGACCTGCTCGCCGAGGGCCACCTGGACTTGCCAGAGGTTGCCGGCGATGGGGCTCTCCACGCCGTTGTGGCCGGGGGCCAGCGACGGCTCGTCGGACACCGGGGCGTTGGCCTCGGTGCTTTCGAAATGAGCCTGGCCAGTTTCCAGCCAGCGTTGGCGCTCGGCGGCGAAGGCCGCCTGCTGCTGCGCGCGGAAGGCGTCGATGCCCTCGGCCTGTTCGGCGAGGAAGGCCTGGTAGTCGGCCAGGCGCAGGCGGCTGTGCTCGATGCGCAACGGGAAGCGGCCCAGCGGAAAGTCTCGGCGGATGCCCAGCAGCTCTTCGGCGCTCACCGGGTAGAAGCGGATCTGGTCGAAGAAGCGCAGCAGCCACGGCTTGCCGTCGAACGCCTCCACCTGGCGGTAGCGGTTCCACATCTGCAAGGTGCGGCCGACGAACTGGTAGCCGCCGGGGCCTTCCATGCCGTACACGCACATGTAGGCGCCGCCGATGCCCACCGAGTTCTCGGCGGTCCAGGTGCGGGCCGGGTTGTACTTGGTGGTCACCAAGCGGTGGCGCGGGTCCAGCGGGGTGGCCACCGGCGCGCCCAGGTATACATCGCCCAGGCCCATCACCAGGTAGCTGGCCTCGAACACCGTGCGCTGCACTGCATCCAGGTTCGGCAGGTCGTTGATGCGACGGATGAACTCCAGGTTACTCGGGCACCAGGGTGCATCCTTGCGCACGGTGGTCATGTATTTCTCGATGGCCAGCTGGCAGGCCGGATCGTCCCAGGAAAGCGGCAGGTAGACTATGCGCGAAGGCACTTCCAGGTCTTGCGCGGTGCACACGGCGGCCCACAGCTCGGTCACCACCGCCAGCATTTGCGTCAGCGCCAGGGTTTCTGGCTGGTAGTGCACCTGCAGCGAGCGGATGCCTGGGGTCAGGTCGATGACCCCGGGCAGCGCCCGGGCCTCCAGCGCCTGCATCAACGCGTGGCCACGGAAGCGCAGCACCAGGTCCAGCTCGGCGGCGCCGATTTCCAGCAGCAGGTGGGTGTCGCCGGACAGTCGCGCGACCAGGCGCGTATCGTCCTGGCCGATGTCCAGCACGATGGGCGATTGCAGCGGGCCGGCCGCGGCGGGCACGTACTCGACCACCGGCAGCGCCGCCAGGCGGCGGGCTTCGGCCAGGTCGACAGGCACGAAGCGCAGCTTGTCGCCGGCCTTGAGCTGGCCCAGCTGCCAAAGGTCGGCCTCGATCACCGTGACCGGGCAGACGAACCCGCCCAGGCTCGGGCCGTCTGGGCCGAGGATCACCGGCATGTCGCCGGTGAAGTCCACCGCGCCGATGGCGTAGGGGTTGTCGTGGATGTTGGAGGGGTGCAGGCCGGCCTCGCCGCCGTCTTCGCGCACCCACTCAGGCTTGGGCCCGATCAGGCGCACGCCAGTGCGGCTGGAGTTGAAGTGCACTTCCCAGTCGGTGGCGAAGAAAGTTTGGATATAGCCTTCGGTGAAGTATTCCGGCGCACCGTGGGGGCCGTAGATCACGCGGATCTGGCGGGTGGCCGCCAGATCTGGCTGGGCGGGCAGGGTGGCGCCGCTGCTGCGGTCAGCCAGCGGTGCCAGGTGCAGGATGTCGCCGGCGCGCAGGGCGCGGCCGGCATGCCCGCCGAACTGACCGAGGGTGAAGGTGCTCTTGCTGCCTAGGTAGTCCGGCAACTGGATGCCGCCGCGCACGCACAGGTAGCTGCGCGCGCCGGGGCCGGCGATGGCGCCCATCGCCAGCACGCTGCCGGGGCTGATCGCAAGTGCGGTGTTCAGCGGCGCAGGCTGGCCGTCGAGGGTCAGCGGCAGGTCGGCGCCAGTCACCGCCACCACGGCGTGGGTGTTGAAGCGCAATGTGGGACCGGCCATGGTGATCTCAAGCCCGGCGCTGCCTTCGGCGTTACCCAGCAGCCGGTTGCCCAGGCGCAGCGCACGGCTGTCCATGGGCCCTGAAGGCGGTACGCCCACGGCCCAGTAACCGAGGCGGCCGGGGTAGTCCTGCACGCTGGTCTGGGTACCGCCGCTGAGCACTTCGAAGGTTTCGGCGCGGTAGACCAGGCCTTCCAGGCAACGGGTCCAGGGCATGCCGCTGGCGAACGGGCCGTCGGCGAGGATCTGGCGCAGGTAGTCGCGGTTGGTCTGCACCCCGTACAGCGCGCTGTGCGCCAGGGCGTCGTCGAGCTGGCGGCAGGCCTGCTCACGGTCGTCGGCCCAGGCGATCAGCTTGGCGATCATCGGGTCGAAGTACGGCGGGATCTCGCAGCCGGCCTCGACCCAGGTGTCGATGCGCAGCGCCTGGCCATCGGCAGGCGGGAACTCGACGCAGGTCAGCAGGCCTGGGCTTGGCTGGAAGTCCTTGCCAGGGTCTTCGGCGTACAGGCGCGCCTGCACTGCGTGGCCGCGCGGGCGCAGGCCGGCACGCAGGCTGTCGAGCGGCGGCAGGTCGCCGGCGGCCAGCTGGATCATCCAGGCCACCAGGTCGACGCCCCAGACCTGCTCGGTGACGCCGTGCTCCACCTGCAGCCGGGTGTTCACCTCCAAGAAGTAGAAGCGCTGAGCCTCGCTGTCGAAGACGAACTCGACGGTACCGGCGCTGCGGTAGTTCACCGCCTTGGCCAGCTTGATGGAGGCCGCGCACAGGGCTTCTGCCATACCGGCGGGCAGGTTCGGCGCTGGGGTTTCCTCAAGCACCTTCTGGTTGCGCCGCTGCACCGAGCAGTCGCGCACGCCTAACGCCAGAACGTCGCCCGCGCCGTCGCCGAACACTTGAACTTCCAAGTGGCGGGCACGCTGGATGTACTTCTCGATAAATACGCCGGCGTCGCTGAAGTTGTTCTGGCCCAGGCGCTTGACCGTCTCGAACGCCTCGCGCAGTTCATCGGCAGCGCGGCATACGCGCATGCCGATGCCGCCGCCTCCGGCGGTGCTCTTGAGCATGATCGGGTAGCCCACCTGCTCGGCGGCGCCCAAGGCGTCGTCGAGGCTGGCGAGCAGGTCGGTGCCTTCGAGCAGCGGTACACCGTGCTGTCGGGCCAGGGCACGGGCGGTGTGCTTCAGGCCGAACACTCGCAGTTGCTCGGGCGTCGGGCCGACGAAGGCGATACCGGCGGCCTCGCAGGCCTCGGCGAAGGCGGCGTTCTCGGACAGGAAGCCATAGCCTGGGTGGATGGCCTGGGCGCCGCTCGTCTTGGCGGCGGCGAGGATCTTGTCCACCACCAGATAGGTGTTGGCGGCCGGGCCGTCACCCAGGCTCAGGGCCTGGTCGGCTTCGAGCACATGGTGGCTGGCGAGGTCGGCTTCGGAATAGACCGCAACGCCTTTTACGTCGAGCGCACGTAAGGTGCGCAGCACTCGGCAGGCGATGGCGCCACGGTTGGCGACCAGCAAGGATTCGAACATGACAACGTCCCCCGGAGGCGAATGGCTGCCTCGGCTGGGTTGCGGGTCGTCCCGCAGTTTCACGGCTGCCCCGGGGTCGTCCCCAGGCAGGCACCAGGATTACTGGCGAGCGCGCGTAGCTGGTGGCGCTGGCGGGTCTGCGCGCAGCAGGCCGGCACGGAAGGTCAAAGCGTTGAACAGCGCCGGGCGCAGGCGTTGCAGCAGGCGAGTCAGTCCCATATCAGCAGCTCCGCAGGGGTGGGGTTGTAGCCGTTGCAGGGGTTGTTCAACTGCGGGCAGTTGGAGATCAGCACCATCACGTCCATTTCGGCGCGCAGCTGCACGTACTTGCCCGGCGCCGAGATGCCGTCCTCGAAGGTCAGGCCGCCCTCGGGGGTGACCGGCACGTTCATGAAGAAGTTGATGTTGGGGCTGATGTCGCGCTTGCCCAGGCGTCCGTCGTGGCAGCAGGCGCGCAGGTAGTTGTCGCGGCAGCTGTGCATGTAGCGCTTGTCCAGGGCGTATCGCACGGTGTTGCTCTCCTGGGCGCAGGCGCCGCCGAGGGTGTCGTGGCGGCCGCAGTTGTCCTCGGTGATGGTCAGCATCGGCCGGCCGAGGTTGGAGTACAGCACGCTGCCGGCCCCCAGGTAGACATTGCCCTGGTTGCGCAGGGTGCGTTGCACGTCGTAGCGCTCGCGGGGGTTGGCAGTGCTATAGAACAGCGTGTCGACGGCCTGGTTGCCTTCCAGGTCGAGAATGCGCACGGTCTGCCCGGCCTTGACTTCGGCCAGCCACGGCTCGCCGGCGGGGATGGTTGAGCGCGATACGACGCGTTCGGGCTGCAGGGTTTGAGTCATGGTCCAGGTCCTCAGGCGAACAGGCGACGGGTGTTGATGAAGCCGCGCTCGTTCTCCGGGTGCGAGGTGCGGCAGTGCTCTGCGACGCTTTCGTCGGCGTGGCTGAAGGTCAGTTGCACCGGTTTGGGCGCGTAATCCGGCGCCGGGTCCATCGGGTGTTGCAGGGCGGTGATGACGAACAGCGTGTCCATGGGGGCGTACAGCTCGATGTAGTCGCCGGCCTTAGCATTCCCCGGGGCAAAGTGCAGCGCACCGTCGGCGGCAACGTCGACCCGGCTGAACAGGTTCAGGGGCATGGTCAGGTCGGACAGTTGCATGCCCCACTTGCCCATTTCCACCAGCAGGTTGTCGGTGCCGTTGCGCAAGAACCCGTTGCGCAGTTCCTGGTAGCGGCCTTCGCCGTATTTGGCTCGCACTTCGCGTGCGTTGAGCACGCCGCCGATGCTGTCACTCCAGCCGCAGGAGTCGTGGGTGATGGCCGCCAGCACCCGGCCCATGTCCGAGTACAGGCAGTGGCCGGCGGTGAGCTTGGCGGTGTGCTGGCACTTGAGGCTGTCGGGCAGGTTGAGCCGTTCGCTCTTCTCGTTGGCGTTGAACAGCATCAGGCTCAGGTTGGCGCCGCCTTGCAGGTCGGTGAAACGCACCAGTTGCCCGCGCTTGAGGACGAAAGACAGGTGGCCGCCGCCGGGCAGGTGTTCTTCGGCAAAGGGTTGCGGATCGGTCATGGTCAGTTTCCTGGTTGCGGTTGGAGGATTGGCCCCGGCGCGGCCACCGGGGCCTGCTGGCGGGTGCTGTTGAGCGGCAGGTCGTAGGTGACCCGCGAGCCGAAGGCGTAGGGCGCGTGGGGGTCGACACGGGTCTTGTCGAACACCAGCAGGCGGGTGCCGAGGTTGAAGCCTTCGCTGAGGTCGTGGGTGACCATGAACACGGTCAGCCGGGTTTCCTGCCACAGCTCCAGCAGCAGCGTGTGCATGTCCTTGCGAATGCCCGGGTCGAGGGCGCCGAACGGCTCGTCGAGCAGCAGCACCTTGGGCTTCATCAACAGTGCCTGGGCAATCGCCAGGCGCTGCTGCATGCCGCCGGACAGTTGCGCCGGGTACTTGTCCAGGGCGTGGCCCAGGCCTACCCGGGTCAGCAGGGCGGCCGCCTGCTCGCGGGCGGCGCGCTTGCGCTGGCCGAGCAGGCGCCCGAGCAAGGTTGCGTGGGGCATCTCCAGGCCAAGCGCGACATTGTCCAGCACGTTCAGGTGCGGGAACACCGAATAGCGCTGGAACACCACGCCGCGGCTGGGGTCGGGCTCGGCCGCCAGCGGCTGGCCGCCGAGCAGGATCTGCCCGCGCGATGGCCGCTCCTGGCCCAGCAGCAGGCGCAGGAAAGTGGACTTGCCGCAGCCCGAGGCGCCGACCATGGTGCAGAACTCGCCCTCGGTGATGCTCAGGTTCAGGCCTTCGAGCACCACGTGCTCGCCGTACTGCTGCCAGACGTTGCGTACTTCGATGTAGCTCATGGGCGACCCCCTTCGTACCAAGGGAAGGCCCGTTGGGTCAGTTGCTTGAGCGACCAGTCGGTGAGCCAGGCCAGCAGGGTGATCCAGGCCACGTAGGGCAGTATCATGTCCATGGCCAGGTAACGGCGCACCAGGAAGATCCGGTAGCCCAGGCCGTCTTCCGAGGCGATGGCTTCGGCGGCGATCAGGAACAACCAGGCCGAGCCCAGCACCAGGCGCAGCGAGGTGAGCAGGCGCGGCGCCAGTTGCGGTAGCACCACGCGCAGGATGTAGGTCCACGTCGAGGCGCCCAAGGTCAGCGCCTTGATGCGCAGTTCGGCCGGAATCTCGCGGGCGCGCTGCTCAAGGTCACGGGCCAGGATCGGGGTGATGCCGATGACGATCAGCATCACCTTGGACAGCTCCCCCAGCCCGAACACGATGAACAGGATCGGCAGTAGCGCCAGTGGCGGCACCATCGACAGCACCACCATCAGTGGCGACAGCGAAGCCCCGGCCAGCGGCAGCGCGCCGGCCAGGATCCCCAGGCACAGGCCGGCCACAGCGCTGATGGCCAGGCCGCTGGCCAGGCGGGTCAGGCTTGCGGCGGTGTCCTGCCACAGCAGGTAGGCGCCGCTGCGTTTGTCCTCGGTGAAGGCGACCTGCTTGATCGCCTCGCTCATCTGCACGGCGCTGGGCAGCAACTTGTCCCGCGGGTTCTCGGCCAGGCGGTGGGCCGAGCCGAACAGGTAGGCGCACAGCAGCAGGGCAAAGGGCAGGATGACCAGCATCAGCCGCGTGGAGCGGTCCGGGTGGCGATTCAAAAGACGCATGGCGTGTGTCTCCGCTCAAAGCTTGCCGTCGGCGGCCATCTGCACGTACTGGGGGTCGAAGCGCAGCTTGAGATTGGCCTGGTCGCCGACGCTCACGTTATTGGCGAAGCTCACGCCCACTGCGTTGCTGTCTTGCGCACCGGCGCCCAGCAGGCCGTGGTCGAAGGAGAACTTGGCAACCTTTTCCATGGTCTTGGGCAGCGCGTTGCCATTGACGAAGGCCAGCGCAGCTTGTGGGGTGGCGAACAGGTAGGTGGTCGACAGCTGTGCCTCGTAGCCATCCAGGTCGGTGCCCGAGGCCTTGGCCATGTGCTCCAGGGCGGCCTTGCCGGCTGCCGACGGCTCGGCCATCAGCGCCATCACCTCGTACCAGGCACCGGTCAGGGCTTTGCCCAGCGCCGGGTTGTCGTGCAGGGTCCGGGTATTGACCACCATCAGGTCAAGGATCTCGCCGGGGATGTTGCTGGAGTCAAAGACCTGGGTTACGTCCTGGCGACTGTTGATCTGCCCAAGCATCGGGTTCCAGGTGGTCACCGCCTGGACCTGCGAGGTGTCGAAGGCGGCGGCGATGTCGGCGTCGGAGGTGTTGACCACCTTCAGGTCGCGCTCCTTGAGGCCGGCAGAGTCCAGGGCTCGGGCCAACAGGTAGTGGGACACCGACAGTTCCACCAGGTTGACGTCCATGCCCTTGAGGTCGGCGACGGTCTTACCCTTGCCCTTGAGCACCACGCCGTCGTTGCCGTTGGAGAAGTCGCCGACGATTAGCGCGGTGCTGTCGACGCCACCGGCTGCCGGGATGGTCAGGGCGTCCATGTTGGTCATGGTGCAGCCATCGAACTGGCCGGCGGTGTACTGGTTGATCGACTCGACGTAGTCATTGATCTGGGTGAGCTTGATGTGGATACCGTACTTGTCGGCCCACTTGTCGACGATGCCTTGGGCTGCGGCGTATTCCCATGGCATCCAGCCGGCGTAAATGGTCCAGCACACGTTGAAGTCGGTTTTGGGCGCGGCCTTGGCGGCGAAGCTGGTCAGAAGGACGAAGCCTGTGAGGAAAGCGGTGAGAAGGGGCTTTCGCATGGGGTGACTCCAGTTGGCGGTGGACGGACAAGGAGCAGCACGACACCCTTTGCAGTGGGTGGTCTGGCGTCTCCCGGGCTTTTATCCCGCCGTGTAACCTCAACTGGAGGTCGTCAGCTCTCGGTCCAGGCATCTGCTGTTGCAGATCGGAACCCTAGCCAACCATTTTCAAGTTTTGGTGCTTATAGCTCGCGCTACTCCCGCACGGCAGAGGTAATGCGAGATGCGTGCCAGGATGGGGGGTACGGGGGAGCCGCTGCGGGCGCGGGCGCAGCAAAGGGC
>NZ_BNTL01000033.1:0-51331 GCF_022179005.1 Pseudomonas sp. PAGU 2196
CTCGCGGTTGTAGTACTCCGCCAGCATGTACGGCCCGGTCCCGGTCGGCAGCGCCGCCAGCAGCACCGCCGAAGCCGCCCACATACTCGGCAGGCTGAACACCTTGTACGCCAGCACCCAGGTCAGGGCCGGCTGCCCAACCAGTTTCAATCCCACCAACGGCCACGGGCTGGCTTGCGCACCCGCGCGCTTTTCTGCCAGGAATGCGCCCAGCGATATCAAGGCGCACGGCGTGGTGGCCAACGCCAGCATGTCGAGAAAATGCAACACCGGCTCGGCCAGACCCAACCCGCTCATGGCCCACCCCGCCCCCACCACCGGCGAAATCACCAGCGGGTTCTTCGCCAGCGCCTTGCTCACCACCAGCATCGCCCGGCCGACCTGCCGCTCTTCCTGCAACCCGACCTCAATAAAGGTCAGCGAAATGGCGAACACCAGGCACACCACGATCAACGACGAGATCAGCGCCGGCTGCAAGCCCGCCTGGCCGAACAGCAACAGGCACAGCGGGATGCCGATGTAGCCGGTGTTGGCATACCCCGCACTGAGCCCGTCGATGCTCGCCGCGACCAGGCTATGGCCGCTGTACAGCCGCCACGCCAGCGTGATCACGAACATGGCCAGGGCGCCCGTGCCAAACGCCACGATGAAGCCTGGGTGCCAGATCTCGCTCCAGGTCGCAGTGGCGGTGACCTTGAACAGCAAGGCCGGCAGGCAGAGCCAGACCACCATCTTGTTGATTTCGGCAGCGGCCTTGTCGCCGAGCTTGTTGGCGCGACGGCACAGGTAACCGACCAGGATGAGGGCAAAGATCGGCGCGACGATGACAAAGAGGGTATGCATATCAGGCCTTGCGGGTCAGCGCAGCATCAGTGCGGCTACCCAACCGGCTCATCCACACCGACGCCAGAATTACCGCGCCGCCAATAAGCAACCGCCCCAGTGGCTCGTGCTGGTTCCAGATCAACAGGTTGAGCAACAGCCCCACCGGCACATGCAGGTTGTTCATCACGGCCAGCGTCGCCCCGGAAACCAGGCACGCGCCCTTGTTCCACCAGTACAGGCCCAGCGCGGTCGGGCACAACCCGAGGAACAACAGCACCAGCCATTGCACATCGGTGCTTGGCAGGTGCTGGGCATTGCCGAACAGCAAAAACGCCGGCAGCACGACGATCAAGGCCCCGAGGTAGAAGTAGCCGAAGCGCTTGTAGTGCGGCAGGTCGCTGGGGTTTCGGGCGATCAGGTGACGGTACAGCACCTGACCGGCGGCATAGGTGAAGTTGGCCAGTTGCAGCAGCAGGAAGCCGATGAAGAACTCACCACTGATGCTGTCGAAACGAATCACCGCGGCTCCCGCCACGGCCACCAGCGCGGCCAGCAACGCCCATGGGTTGAAACGCCGGTTCAAGGCATCTTCGATCAGGGTCACGTGCAACGGCGTGAGGATGGTGAACAGCAGCACTTCCGGCACGGTGAGCACGCGAAAGCTCAGGTACAGGCAGACATAGGTAATGCCATATTGCAGCGCACCGATCAGCAGCATCGAACGCATGAAGCGCGGCTCGACCTGGCGCCAGCGGGTCAGCGGCAAGAACACCAGGCCCGCCAGCAGCACCCGCGCGAGCACGGCAAAGTAGCTGTCGACGTGCCCGGCCAGGTACTCGCCGATCAGGCTGAAGGAAAACGCCTGAATCAGCGCGACGATAATCAGGTAGCCCATGGTTGCCTCTCGTGGATCAAGGCGGCGACCTTAGCGGGTTGCGCCGCGTGAGTTCAACCATGAGAAGTGTGGGGGCTGTGCCGGCCCTTTCGCGGGCAAGCCCGCTCCCACAGGTACACCACGGGCCTTGAGAACAGTGAGTGACACGAGCAACCGAGAAATCCAAGGCATAAAAAAGCCCGGCCATCAGGCCGGGCAGGTACACCCAAAGGAGCAAAAACAGGTGTCAGGGTTGGGAATTCGTTGACGCTCAGGCCACCGCAGCCAGCTTGGCCTTGGCCTGGTTGATGCCCTTCTCGTGGAAGTCGCCGCTCATGTTCAGGCCTTCGGCATGGATGAAATTCACATCGTGAATGCCGATGAACGCCATCACCTGGCGCAGGTAGGGTTCCTGGTGGTCGCTGGTGGCGCCGGCATGAATGCCACCGCGGGCGGTCAGGACGATGGCGCGCTTGCCAGTCAGCAGGCCCTGCGGGCCGGTCGGGGTGTACTTGAAGGTGATGCCGGCGCGCAGCACGTGGTCCAGCCAGGCCTTGAGGGTGCTGGGGATGGTGAAGTTGTACATCGGCGCAGCCATCACCAGTACGTCGGCCGCCAGCAGTTCATCCGTCAGCTCATTGGAGCGGGCCAGCGCTTCGAGCTCGGCGGCACTGCGCTGCTCTTCGGGCTTCATCCAGCCACCGAGCAGGTTGGCATCCAGGTGCGGCACCGAGGTCACAGCCAGGTCACGTACGGTGATCTCATCGCTCGGGTGGGCGGCCTGCCATTGCTGGATGAAGTCGCGGGTCAGTTGACGGGAAACGGAATCCTGCTGGCGGGCGCTGCTTTCGATGATCAGTACGCGGGACATGGGGTGCCTCCATCGGCAAAAAGGGTGCGATTCGATGGAGGTGAGATTAAGGCTTGACCTATCGATAAAAAAGCGTAAAAAGTGGGTTCAATCAATCGATTAATCCGTTTATTCCGCTGTACAGTTCACGCTGATCCGCAATTTGATGATCTGGCGATTGAACTTGGCAGTGACGTCGACGCTTTTACCTGCCGGCACGTTCACCCGGCGCACCCGCGGCGCTTCCGGGCCGTTGCGGAACATTACCTTGCAGGCTGCAGGCACCTGCCCATAGTTGTTGAGGGTGATGGCGCCAATGTCGTAGGCGGTATCGTAGGCCGTGTAGTCGAGCTTGACCCCGTCCTCCAATTGCTTCTCCACATCGATGGGGTAAGCCATGGCACCGAGGGGCAGGCACATCAGTATTGCCGCACAACATTTCTTCATGGGGCGCTCTCCTTGGAAGAGCGCAGCTTAGGACAACAGGAGCGAAACATGAAAGCGCCGCGCGTAACCCTTGATCAGTGGCGAACACTGCAAGCAGTGGTCGATCACGGGGGGTTTGCCCAGGCCGCCGAGGCGCTGCACCGTTCGCAGTCGTCGGTCAGCTACACCGTGGCCCGCATGCAAGAGCAGCTCGGTGTTCCGCTGCTGCGCATCGATGGGCGCAAGGCGGTGCTCACCGAAGCTGGCAACGTGCTGCTGCGCCGTTCACGCCACTTGGTCAAACAGGCCAGCCAGCTCGAAGACCTTGCCCATCACATGGAGCAAGGCTGGGAAGCCGAGGTGCGCGTGGTGGTCGACGCCGCCTACCCCAGCGCCCGGCTGGTCCGTGCGCTGAGTGCGTTCATGCCGCAAAGCCGCGGTTGCCGGGTACGCCTGCGTGAAGAGGTGTTGTCGGGCGTCGAGGAAGTGCTACGCGAAGGCATCGCCGACCTGGCCATCAGCAGCTACAGCATCGGCGGCTACCTGGGCGCCGAACTGAGCGCGGTGGAGTTCATCGCCGTTGCCCACCCCGAACACAGCCTGCACCGCCTGGGCCGTGAAATTACCTTCCAGGACCTGGAAAGCCAGCTGCAGGTGGTGATCCGCGACTCTGGCCGCGCACAACCGCTGGATGTCGGCTGGCTGGGCGCAGAACAGCGCTGGACCGTCGGCAGCTTGGGCACCGCCACCACCTTCGTCAGCAGCGGCCTGGGCTTTGCCTGGCTGCCGCGGCACATGATCGAGCGCGAACTGCGTGAAGGTGTGCTCAAGCCGTTGCCGCTGGATCAGGGTGGCAGCCGTCACCCACTGTTCTACCTTTATTCGAGCAAAGAGAAGACCCTGGGCCCGGCTACGCAGATTCTCATCGACCTGCTGCGCAACTTCGACACCGCGCCTCTGGACGTGCCCTTCGCAGCCCCCCCACAAGCCTGAGAGGACCGCGCCCATGGCCTATTTCGAACACGAAGGATGCTTACTGCATTACGAGGAATACGGCCAGGGCGAACCCTTGGTGCTGCTGCATGGCCTGGGCTCCAGCTGCCAGGACTGGGAACTGCAGATACCGCTGTTGAGCCGCCACTACCGGGTCATCGTCATGGACATCCGCGGCCACGGCCGCTCCGACAAGCCCCGCGACGGCTACCAGATCGCCACCTTCAGCGAAGACCTGCTGGCCCTGCTCGAACACCTGCAGACCGGCCCGGTGCACTTCGTGGGCCTGTCGATGGGCGGGATGGTCGGCTTCCAGTTTGCCGTCGATCACCCGCGCTGGCTGCGCAGCCTGTGCATTGTCAACAGCGCCCCAGAGGTGAAGCGCCGCACCCGCAGCGACTGGGCCTGGTGGGCCAAGCGTTGGGGCCTGGCACGCCTGCTCAGCGTCGAGACCGTGGGCAAAGGCCTGGCCCAGCGCCTGTTCCCCAAGCCCGGCCAAGCTGACCTGCGCCAGAAGATGGCGCAGCGCTGGGCACGCAACGACAAGCGCGCCTACCTCAAAAGCTTCGACGCCATCGTTGACTGGGGCGTGCAGGAACGCATTGGGCAAATTCGCTGTCCCACGCTGGTGATTGCCGCCGACCACGATTACACGCCGATACATCTGAAAGAGCGCTACGTAGCCCTGATGCCGCAGGCCAGGCTGGTAGTCATCGACGATTCCCGGCACGCTACGCCCCTCGATCAACCCGAGGTCTTCAACCAGACCCTGCTGCAGTTTCTTGCAGCTGCTTCCACCTCTCAAGGATCTTTGAGCCCATGCTGAAAAAACTCCTGCTCACCGCCTGCTCGGTCGCCTTCGCCACCAGCGTCATGGCGTCCGACAAGACCCCTCACGTGTTGCTGGACACCAGCTTCGGTCAGGTCGAAATCGAGTTGAATGCCGAGAAGGCGCCGATCAGTACCAAGAACTTCCTCCAGTACGTCGACAGCGGCTTCTACAACAACACCATCTTCCACCGCGTGATCCCGGGCTTCATGGTGCAGGGCGGCGGCTTCACCGACCAGATGGTGCAGAAGAGCACCCAGGACCCGATCCGCAACGAAGCCAGCAATGGCTTGCTGAACACCCGCGGCACCCTGTCCATGGCCCGCACCTCGGACCCGAATTCGGCCACCAGCCAGTTCTTCATCAACGTGGCTGACAACGACTTCCTCAACCCAGGCCGTGACCGTGGTTATGCCGTGTTCGGCAAGGTGACCAAAGGCATGGAAGTGGTCGACCAGATCGTCAACTCACCGACCACCGTGAAAAAGGGCATGCGCGACGTGCCGGCCGATCCGGTCTATATCAAGTCCGCCAAACGTATCGACTGAATGCAGGTTTCACAGGGACGTGAACCCGCCTGAAGGCCGGACCAACAGGAGTGTTGTCACCCATGCTGTACCGCCGTTTCGAACGACTCATCGACATTTTTCGCGAGGCACCGAGCGAAGCACCGCCGAGCACGGTGTGGCCGTTCTACCTGTATTACCTGCGCCAGGTCTGGCCAAGCTTCGCCGCCCTGCTAGTGGTCGGCCTGATCGCTTCGTTGATCGAAGTGGCGATGTTCAGCTACCTGAGCCGCATCATCGACCTGGCCCAAGGCACGCCCAATGCCAACTTCTTCAGCGAACACAGCGGTGAGCTGATCTGGATGCTGGTGGTGATCCTGCTGCTGCGCCCGCTGTTCTTCGGCCTGCACGACCTGCTGGTGCACCAGACCATCAACCCGGGCATGACCAGCCTGATCCGCTGGCAAAACCACTCCTATGTGCTCAAGCAGAGCCTGAACTTCTTCCAAAGCGACTTCGCCGGGCGTATTGCCCAGCGCATCATGCAAACCGGCAACTCGCTGCGCGATTCGGCGGTACAGGCAGTGGACGCCCTGTGGCACGTGCTGATCTATGCCGTCAGCTCGCTGGTCCTGTTCGCCGAGGCCGACTGGCGCCTGATGCTGCCACTGTTGGCGTGGATCGCCTGTTACATCGCCGCGCTGTTCTACTTCGTGCCACGGGTAAAGGCGCGTTCGGTGATTTCGTCCGACGCACGCTCCAAACTGATGGGGCGCATCGTCGACGGCTACACCAACATCGCCACCCTCAAGCTGTTCGCCCACACCGACTACGAACAGCAGTACGCCCGTGAGGCGATCCGTGAGCAGACCGAAAAAACGCAACTGGCCTCGCGGGTGATTACCAGCATGGACGTGGTCATCACCACCCTCAACGGCTTGCTGGTGGTCGGCACCACCGGCCTCGCGCTGTGGCTGTGGAGCCAGTCGCTTATCACCGTGGGGGCAATTGCCCTGACCACCGGGTTGGTGATCCGCATCGTCAACATGTCGGGCTGGATCATGTGGGTGGTCAACGGCATCTTCGAGAACATCGGCATGGTCCAGGACGGCCTGCAGACCATCGCCCAGCCGGTCACCGTCACCGACAAGCCCAATGCGCCGGCGCTGAAGGTGAGCCGTGGCGCGGTGCATTTCGACGATGTGGACTTCCACTACGGCAAAGCCAGCAACGTGATCGAAGGGCTCAATCTGAACATCCGCCCGGGCGAAAAGATTGGCCTGATCGGCCCTTCTGGCGCGGGCAAATCGACCCTGGTGAACCTGCTGCTGCGTCTGTATGACGTGCAGGGTGGGCGTATCCTCATCGATGGCCAGGACATCGCCGAAATGAACCAGGCCAGCCTGCGTGCGCAGATTGGCATGATCACCCAGGACACCTCGCTGTTGCACCGCTCGATCCGTGACAACCTGCTGTACGGCCGCCCAGAGGCCAGCGAAGCGGCACTGCTTGAAGCCGTACGCCGCGCCCGCGCCGACGAGTTCATTCCGCAGTTGACCGACGCCCAGGGGCGTACCGGCTTCGATGCGCATGTGGGCGAGCGTGGAGTCAAGTTGTCTGGCGGCCAGCGTCAACGTATCGCGATTGCCAGGGTGTTGTTGAAGAACGCACCGATCCTGATCATGGACGAGGCCACTTCAGCGCTGGACTCTGAGGTTGAAGCCGCGATCCAGGAGAGCCTTGAGACACTGATGCAGGGCAAGACCGTGATCGCCATCGCCCACCGGCTCTCGACCATTGCCCGGATGGACCGGCTGGTGGTGCTGGACAAAGGGCATATCGTCGAGAGTGGCAGCCACAGTGAGTTGCTGGCGCAGCAAGGGTTGTATGCGCGGTTGTGGCATCACCAGACCGGCGGGTTTGTTGGGGTGGATTGAGATGTGCGGTTGCCTGCGCCGGCCTCTTCGCGGGGCAAGCCCGCTCCCACAGGTAAATCACTGCCCTTAAAATAAGTGATGTACCTGGGGGATGCACAGCTAGATCACTGCCCTTAAAACCAGTGATGCACCTGTGGGAGCGGGCTTGCCCCGCGAAGAGGCCGGGGAAAGCGACATAAAGTTCAATCCCTGCGGTAAGGCAACATCCCCCGCGCCTCTTCGGCATACCCCTGCACCCCTTCCCGCTCCTGCAACAAAAACCCTTCCACCGCCCGCCGCAACCCGGGATGCAGCAGGTAATGCCACGACCGCGTCAGCACCGGCTCGAACCCTCGGATCAGCTTGTGCTCACCCTGAGCCCCCGCATCGAACCGCTGCAAGCCTTCAGCAATGGCAAAGTCCATGCCCTGGTAGAAGCACGTCTCAAAGTGCAGCCGGTCGAACTCATCCAGGCATCCCCAGTAACGGCCATACAGGCTGTCACCGCCCACCAGGCTCAGGGCCATGGCCACGTCACGCCCGCCTTGCCTGGCCATCACCACCCGCAGCGCCTCGGGCATGCGCTCGGCCAGCAGGCTGAAGAACTCACGGGTCAGGTACGGCGCGCGCCGGCGCACTGCATAGGTGTTGGCGTAGCACAGGTAGACGAAGTCCCACTGCGCCTCATCCAGTTCATCACCCCGGTACCACTGAAAGTCGATGCCCTGCCCGGCCACTTGCTCGCGCTCTTTGCGCATCTGTTTGCGCTTGCGCGAGCTGAGCGTGTCGAGAAAGTCCTGGAAGTCCCGATAGCCTCGGTTGCGCCAGTGGAACTGGCAACCCAGCCGCTCCATCCAGCCTGGCAAGCCGGCCATCTGCTGGTCCAATGCCGGGTCGGTGAAGTTGATGTGCGCGCCAGAGAGCCCGCCCTTGCCCAGGTACTCGGGCAATGCTTGCAGCACCAGCAGGCCATCGGCGGGGTCGGCGGCCAGCAGGCGCGGGCCGCTGACCGGGCTGAACGGCACGGCGCCCAGCAGCTTAGGGTAGTAGGCAATGCCTGCCCGCTCACAGGCATCGGCCCAGCCGTGGTCGAACACGTATTCGCCAAACGAATGCCACTTGCGGTAGGCCGGCAGCACGGCGCGTACCTGCCCTTCACGCTCCAGCACCAGGTGCTCGGCAGCCCAGCCGGTCGAGGGGGCAACGCTGCCACTGTCCTCCAGGGCGGTGAGAAAGGCGTGGCGCAGAAACGGTTGGCCCGCAGGCACCAAGGCATCCCAGGTGGCCGCGGGAAGATCACGCAGATGAGCAAGGCTGTACAGGCTGGTCACGGTTTCGACTCGCTGTCTTGAGGCCCTCAGTATCCCGGAAGAATGGCCCATCACTCAAATGACGATCACCTGGCCAATCCGTTCATTGTCGATTACTTAACAACAGTGCCACTAATTAGACATTAATCTGTCATTCCCCCCCGCAATACTTGCGCCTGTTTTCCGGAACCCCAGAACCTGTCTATTCAGGCCCTTTCCGAAGACATGCCAACACAGGGGCGGGCGCTGAGCCTCCCCCATTTTTTTCTAGTAGGGAGAACCTTATGCGTCTTGTTTCCACACTTACCGGAGTGAGCCTCACCGGCATGATGCTGGCTCTGAGTACTCCGGCCAGTGCTGCTGTCGACGCCAAGCTGCTCGAAATGCTCCGCGCCAATGGCTCGATCAACCAGGCGCAGTACAACGAACTGCAAGGCGATCTGGCAAAAGAGACCAAGGAAAAGGCCGACCAGAAAGCGCAGTCCGAGCGTATGAGTTCCTTTGAACAAAAAGTGGCATGGGCCGCCAAGACCCAGATCAAGGGTGATGTGCGCCTGCGTTACGAAGACGTCAACGTTGACGACCCGAACAGCAGCAGCGGCAACCAGGACCGCCAGCGCGTCCGTGCCCGTGTCGGCTTCTACAGCGAGATCAACCCGCAAGTCGATGCTGGCGTGCGTATCGCCACCGGCAGCAGCGCCGACCGTCGCTCGACCAACCAGAGCTTCGACAACTATTTCGACAAGAAATCGCTGTGGGTCGACCTGGCCTACCTCGACTGGCACCCGACCGCAGTGCCAAACCTGCACCTGATCGGCGGCAAGATGCCACAGCCGTGGGTGAGCATGGGCGATATTATCTGGGACAGCGACATCAACCCGGAAGGCGTGGCCGCGACCTACAAGGCTGACCTGGGCGGCGCCGAAGTGTTCGCCAGTGCCGGTCAGTACACCCTCAAGGACAACGTCGACGGCGACGGCGTGCAGTACAAGCACGATGCGCAGGTCTACCACGGCCAGCTGGGCGCCAAGTTCGCCCCTGCCGACGTGCTGAAGTTCACTGTGGGTGCGAGCATCTATGGCTACGACAACGACAAGGAAGCGGCCATTCTGCAGTCGTTCGGCAACACCACCAATGAATTCAACCTGGTGGAAGGCTTCGGTCAGCTCGACTTCACCGGCTTCGCCATCCCGCTGTCGGCCTACGGCCAATACGTGAAAAACACCGAGAGCACCGACGGTGAAGACCAGGCCTGGCTGGCCGGTCTGAAAACCAAGGTCGGCGCTTGGAGCCTGGACTACAACTACCGCGATGTTCAACGTAACGCCGTGGTCAGCCTGTTCACCGACTCCGACTTCGGCAACGGCTTCACCGGCTCTCGCGGCCACAAGTTCAAGGTCGGTTACGAGATCGACAAGAACTTCTCGCTGGGCGCGGCGTACCTGATGGCCAAGACCGATCTGTCGCAGCTGCCGAACAGCAATGCTGACGTAGACACGCTGCAGGTAGACCTGGAAGCCAAGTTCTAAGCAACCGCTTCACTGCTTCACTCAAGGCGGGAAATGCCGACCCCATCCGGTATTTCCTGCCTTTTTTTGTGTGTGACATTGTAGGGGCTGCTTTGCAGCCCATTCGCAGCGCAAGGCTGCTCCTACCGGTGCGGCTCGCGTTCCCCTGTAGGAGCAGCCTTTGCGCTGCGAATGGGCCGCAAAGCGGCCCCGGCAATCAGCGTTTGCGCAAAATCACGCTACCCACCGAATACCCCGCGCCAAACGAGCTCAGCACGCCCACCGCACCCTCGGCCAGGTCATCCTGGTACAGGTGGAATGCAATCACCGACCCCGCCGAACTGGTGTTGGCATAACGGTCCAGAATCACCGGTGCCTCTTCCTCGGTGGCTTCACGCCCCAGCAGCTTCTTGACGATCAAGTGGTTCATGCTCAGGTTGGCCTGGTGCAACCAGAAGCGCTTGACGTCGCTCGGCTGCAGGTCATTCGCTTCAAGGTGCTCACCGATCAGCTCAGCCACCTTCGGGCACACTTCACGGAACACCTTGCGGCCTTCCTGGATGAACAACTTGTCCGCAGCACCTTCCCCCTCCTCCGCCGCGCGGTTGAGGAAGCCGAAGTTGTTACGGATGTTGTTGGAAAACCCGGTCCACAACTTGCTGCTGACAATCTCGAACTGGTGCTTCGAGGTGGCCTGGTCGGCACGCTCGATCAGCACGGCGGTGGCGGCATCTCCGAAGATGAAGTGGCTGTCGCGGTCGCGGAAGTTCAGGTGGCCGGTGCAGACCTCGGGGTTGACCATCAGTACCGAACGCGCCTGGCCCAGCTGCACGCTGTTGGCGGCGGTCTGGATGCCGAAGGTGGCTGACGAGCAGGCCACGTTCATGTCGAAGGCAAAGCCCTGGATGCCCAATGCATTTTGCACTTCGATGGCAATGGCCGGGTATGGGCGCTGCAGGTTGGAGCACGCGACGATCACACCATCGACGTCGGCAGCGGTACGGCCCGCACGTTCAAGCGCCTGACGAGCAGCGGCCACCGCCATTTCACACAGAATCGACGGCTCGTCATTCGAGCGCTCTGGCAGGCGTGGCTTCATGCGTTGCGGGTCGAGTATGCCGGCCTTGTCCAGCACGAAGCGGCTCTTGATGCCCGAGGCCTTCTCGATGAAAGCGGCGTCGGACAGCGGCGCTGCCTCGACCTCGCCGCGCTCGATGGCGGCGGCGTTGTCGTGGTTGAACTGCTGCGCCCACGTGTTGAAGGACTCCACCAGTTCTTCGTTGGAAATGCTCTGGGCCGGGGTATACAGGCCGGTGCCGCTGATCACGACGTTATGCACGGTCGTTCCTCTGGTCAAAGGCCATCGCCACGGGGCGCTGGCTGGAAAATGCGTAATAGCACTTTAGTGCCAACTCGAAGGCGAGGGCGTTGCCCTCGTTCGCGGGTAAACCCGCTCCCACAGAGGCCGCTAGGCGGCCCCAAATTGCATCAATATTGCCACATCTTCTGCGGTTTAGGCTTCCACCTGAGCCCACTGTTTGCTGAGACGCTTGTCAGAAATCGGCACTTTGGTACCCAACTGCTGAGCGAACAACGACACCCGGTATTCCTCCAGCAACC
Source organism: Pseudomonas sp. PAGU 2196 (assembly GCF_022179005.1). Taxonomy (NCBI): domain Bacteria; kingdom Pseudomonadati; phylum Pseudomonadota; class Gammaproteobacteria; order Pseudomonadales; family Pseudomonadaceae; genus Pseudomonas; species Pseudomonas sp. PAGU 2196. The sequence continues at coordinate 11,658 of NZ_BNTL01000033.1, forward strand.
AACGGTACAGCGTCAGTTGCTCATCACGCTTGCCCTCCTGGGCGTGCTTGTCGGCACGTGTCTTGTATTGGGCCCAGAGGTTTGCCAGCTCGCCACTCCAGACGCGGTCCTTCTGCACCTGCGAGCCGAGCTTCTCCAAGCGTAACTCCACGGCCTTGAGGTAACGCGGCAACTCCTTGAACCAGGCGCCCGGGGTTTCGCGAACGAAGCCTGGGTACACCAGGTTGGCCAGCTGTTGCTTGATGTCGTTCAGCGCCACCGCCTGGCTCAGGTCGATCTTGCCTTTGAAGCGCTTCTGCAGCCCGTGCCACAACTTGAGCACTTCCAAGGTCTGGCGCGCCAGGCGTTCAGCGTGCTCGGCCCAACTGCCACGTTTGCGCTCGGCCAAGCCGGCCAAGGCGGCACCGTCGCGCGGCAGCGGGTGTTCACCCTCGAGGATGCAGCTGTCCAGGCTGGCCAGCAGAATGTCTTCGACCAGTGCCTCGACACGGCCCAGCTCGCGGTACAGCAAGCCCAGTTCGGTCAGCCCGGGCAGCTTGCCACGCAAAAACTTGGCAGGCTCCGCCAACTGCTGCAGCAACAGCCGCTGCAAGGCGCGACGGTGCTGGAACTCGGCTTCGGCCTGAGTCGAGAAACGCCCTTCGCGCACGGTGCCGTTTTCGTCCACCAGCGCCGGGTAGACGGTCATCGACAGGCCGGCGATCTTCTGCTGGGTGCTCTGCGCCACTTCACTGAAGGCCTTGGCCTGCACCGGGCGTTCGGCGTTCTCGCTGCGTGGCACGGCCAGTGCGGCCTGGCTGGCGGCGACAAAGCGTGCGGTCAGCTCGGCCAGGTCGCGGCCTTCGCCGAGGAACTTGCCCTGGCCATCGACCACTTCGATGTTCATCCGCAGGTGGCCTTCGACCAAGTTGACCGATTCTGCCCAGGCCTCGTCGGACACACGCGCACCGGTCATTCGCAGCAGCTCCTGGCCCAAGGCCTGGGGCAACGCGCCTTGGCCGAAGGTCATGCGCGCCAGCGCGGCCTTGACGAAGTCCGGTACGGGCACGAAATTCTTGCGCAGGGCCTTGGGTAGGTTGCGCACCAGCGCCACGCACTTGGCTTCGATCAGGCCCGGCACCAGCCATTCCAGGCGCTCGCCCGGCAGGCTTGGCAACAGCGGCGCCGGTACGCGAACGGTCACACCGTCGCGGGGGTGGCCCGGTTCGAAGTGGTAGGTCAACGACAGGCGCAAGTCCCCTACCTGCAGGCTGTCCGGGTACTGCGCAGCGGTGACCTCACTGGCTTCACGCGCCAGCACGTCTTCTTCGCGCATGATCAGCAGGTTGGTGTCCTTCTGGCTGGTCATGCGGTACCAGGCATCGAAGGTCGCGGTCTGGTGGATTTCCTCGGGCAGGCGCGCTTCGTAGAACGCGTAGAGGGTCTCTTCATCGGCGAGAATATCGCGCCGACGGGCCTTGGCCTCCAGTTCGTCGAGCTGTTCGAGCAGGCGTTTGTTGGCGGCCAGGCACTTGGCCCGCGACTGGATCTCGCCGCCCACCAGCCCCTCGCGGATGAACAGCTCGCGGGAGGTCACCGGGTCGATCGGGCCGAAGTGCACCGGCCGGCGCCCCACCAGAATCAGCCCATACAAGGTGATCTGTTCAAAGGCCACCACTTGCCCGCGCTTTTTCTCCCAATGCGGTTCGAAGTGGTTCTTCTTGACCAGGTGGGTGGCCAGCGGCTCGATCCAGTCGGGCTCAATCTTGGCGACCACCCGCGCATACAGTTTGGTGGTCTCTACCAGTTCGGCAGCCATGACCCACTGCGGGCGCTTGCGGCCCAAGCCCGAGGACGGATGGACCCAGAAGCGCCGCTGACGGGCACCTTGGTAATCGCCCTCTTCTGTCTTCTGGCCGATCTGGCTGAGCAGGCCGCTGAGGATGGCCTTGTGCATGCGCTGGTAATCGGACGGTTCCTTGTTGACCGTCAATTGCAGGTCACGGCAAATCAGCGCCAGCTGGCGGTGGGCATCGCGCCATTCGCGCAGGCGCAGGTAATTGAGGAAGTTCTTCCGGCACCAGTTACGCAACGGGTTGGCCGTCAACGCCTGGCGCTGTTCTTCGAAGCCACGCCACAGGTTGACCAGTGCGGCGAAGTCGGAATCGACGTCCTTCCACTGAGCATGCGCCTGGTCGGCCGCCTGCTGGCGCTCCGGCGGCCGCTCGCGCGGGTCTTGCACCGACAGGGCACTGGTCACGATCAACACTTCCTGCAGGCTGCCCTGGCGGGCGCCTTCAAGCAGCATGCGGCCAAGCCGTGGGTCGATCGGCAAACGCGCCAGCTGTCGCCCAAGCGGGGTCAACTGGTTCTCGCGGTTGACCGCCGAAAGCTCCTGCAACAGGTTGAAACCGTCGCTGATGGCCTTGCCATCTGGCGGCTCGATGAACGGGAACGCGTCGATCGCACCCAGGCGCAGGTGCAGCATCTGCAGGATCACCGCCGCGAGGTTGGTGCGCAGGATCTCAGGGTCGGTGAAGGCCGGCCGGCCGTTGAAATCCTCTTCGCTGTACAGGCGTACGCAGATGCCCGGTTCGACCCGGCCGCAGCGGCCCTTACGCTGGTTGGCGCTGGCCTGCGACACCGCCTCGATCGGCAGGCGCTGGACCTTGGCGCGGTAACTGTAGCGGCTGATGCGGGCGGTGCCGGTGTCGATCACATAACGAATGCCCGGCACGGTCAGCGAAGTCTCGGCGACGTTGGTGGCCAGGATCACGCGGCGCCCGGTGTGCGACTGGAAAATGCGCTGCTGCTCGGCGGGCGACAGGCGCGCATACAGCGGCAGAATCTCGGTATGGCGCAGTTGCGCCTTGCGCAAAATCTCGGCGGCGTCGCGGATTTCCCGCTCGCCCGGCAAGAAGATCAGCACATCCCCAGGGCCCTTGCCCTCGCTGCGCTCATGCTGCGCCAGTTCGTCCAGGGTGGCGAGGATCGCCTGGTCGACGGTGAGGTCTTCCTCGATCTGGTTGCCTTCCTCGTCCTGCTCGCTGGTCAGCGGCCGGTACCAGGTTTCGACCGGGAAGGTGCGCCCCGACACCTCGATGATCGGTGCGCCATCGAAGTGCTGGGAGAAGCGCTCAAGGTCGATGGTCGCCGAGGTGATGATCAGCTTCAGTTCCGGACGGCGGTGCAGCAGGGTCTTGAGGTAGCCGAGCAGAAAGTCGATGTTGAGGCTGCGTTCGTGAGCTTCGTCGACGATGATCGTGTCGTAGCGTTCGAGGAAGCGGTCGTGCTGGGTTTCGGCCAGCAGGATGCCGTCGGTCATCAGTTTGACCAGGGTATTGGCATCACTCTGGTCTTCGAAACGCACCTGGTAGCCGACCAGCCCGCCCAGCGGCGTGCCGAGTTCTTCGGCGACACGGGTAGCGACGCTGCGCGCGGCGATACGGCGTGGCTGGGTGTGAGCGATCAGGCCATGGCTACCGCGCCCCAACTCGAGGCAGATTTTCGGCAACTGAGTGGTCTTGCCCGAGCCAGTCTCACCGGCAATCACCAGCACCTGGTGCTCGGCCAGCGCCTTTTTGATCTCGTCACGCTTGGCAGCAATCGGCAGGCTGTCGTCGTAGCGCACGGTTGGCACACTTTGTTGGCGTGCGGTGACCTGCGCGCAGGAGGCCTGGACCTTTTCCACCCACTGGGCGAGCTTCGCTTCGTCCGGGCGTTTGCGCAGCTCGTGCAGTTGCCGACGCAGACGGTGGCGGTCGGCGATCATGGCGTGGTCGAGGTTTTTCAGGAGCTGGTCGATGGCTTGGTCTGTCATGGGGCTTTTTAGTGATGCAGGTGAGCCTGCTTTTTCATGATCGGCTTGAAGAGGCGCGATTGTCGCAGATTTGAGGGTTCTTTGCTGTCCGCGCTGGCCGCACCTTTGTGTGTGGAGCAGCCTTGTGCTGCGAAGAGGCCGGTGACAACAAAGGTGATGTCGGTTGCTATCACCGGCCTCTTCGCAGCACAAGGCTGCTCCTACAACGATCAGGCAGGCGCGCTATGTTTAGTGGAGGCTGATGTAAAGGTTGCCATTCACTGCTTTAATCAACCTTACGCCGCATGTGAGTATCAAAGGCATGACTCCCGCCCAGCCTATCGCCCCACCGTCGTCCCGCCCTTCGCTGCCGAAGGCCAGGAGCCGTGCTGGGGAAAATCCGCTGGTCCACATCATCCTCGCCTTCTGGGCTTTGTGGCACTGCCGTCACGCGCGCCCACCGGACACTTCGCTCACGCCATTGTGACCCAACCCGGCCACCGCCTGGCCGTTTGACTCAACTGGGCCGCCAGCATGCGCGGTGGCCCTGTGCGCCCGTGAGCGAATTCATCATGCACTTTGCACCCGTAGAGCACGCCAGCCAATTCCTGGCCGACAACCCCGATATCGAGCTGTTCGAGCTGTTCATCCTCGACGCCAATGGCGTCCCCCGCGGGAAGCTGCTGCACCGCGAGGAACTGCTGGCGGTCTACCAGACCGGCCGCCCGCTGCCCAGCACCATCCTGGGCCTGACCCTCAATGGCGATGACGTCGAAAACTCTGGCCTGGTCTGGGACGTTGGCGACATCGACTGCCGCGCCTACCCGCTGGAAGGCAGCTTGGTGCGCCTGCCCTGGCGGCGCGTACCCACCGCCGCAGTGCAGGTCAGCATGCACCCCAGCGAAGGCCTGCCGGCGAGCATTGCCGACCCACGCCATGTGCTGTTGCGCACGATCGAAGCGCTCAAGGCCGATGGCTACCACCCGGTGATGGCGTGTGAGCTGGAGTTCTACCTACTCGACCAAAAACGCGATGCCCAGGGCCGCCCGCAGCCGGCCCTGGACAACGACGGTGGGCGCCCGCGCAGTACGCAGGTGTATGGCCTGCGTGAACTGGAACAGATCGAGCCCTTCCTCGCCGACCTTTACGCCGCGTGCAAAGCCCAGGGTATCCCCGCCCGCACGGCAATCTCCGAGTACGCACCTGGCCAGGTGGAAATCACCCTTGAGCACGGCGATGCGCTGCTGGCCATGGACCAGGCCGTGCGCTACAAGCGCCTGGTCAAAGGCGTGGCCCATGCGCATGGCATGCAGGCTTGTTTTATGGCCAAACCCTTTGCACAACTGGCCGGCACCGGCATGCACATGCACCTGAGCCTGGCCGACAGCGCTGGCAACAACCTGTTCGCCAGCGAGGACAAGGCCGGTACGCCGTTGTTGCGCCAAGCGGTGGCCGGCATGCTGCGCCACCTGCGCGATTCGCTGCTGCTGTTTTGCCCCAATGCCAACTCGTTCCGCCGCTTCCAGGCCAACAGCTACGCGCCACTGGCGCCCACCTGGGGCGTCGACAACCGCACGGTCAGCCTGCGCGTACCGGGCGGCCCGGCCAACAGCCGACACGTGGAGCACCGCATCTGCGGTGCCGATGCCAACCCGTACCTGGCCGCAGCGGCCATCCTCGCCGCCAGCCACCGCGGCATCCGTGAACAGCTGGACCCCGGCGCCCCCGTTGAAGGCAACGGCTATGCCCAGGCCACCGAGCACTTGCCCACCGACTGGCTGACCGCCCTGGATGCCCTGCAGCATTCGGGCTGGGCCCGGGAGGCACTGGGCGATGAATTTCTTGGGGTGTACCTGAAGGTCAAGCGCGCCGAGTACCGCCAGTTCATGGCCGAAGTCAGCGAACAGGACTGGCGTTGGTACCTGCACCAGGCCTGAGCCCCATTCATAACAAGGAACACCCATGAACGCAGCATTGAACAAGGGACCGGCCCAACGCGCGCCGTCCTATTACAGCGCCACCCTCAATGACCACACGCAGTACCCGACCCTCAAGGGCACCGTGCACGTCGACGTGGCCATCATCGGCGGTGGGTTCACCGGCGTGGCCACCGCTGTGGAGCTAGCAGAGCGCGGCCTGAAGGTGGCCATTGTCGAAACCAACCGCATCGGCTGGGGCGCCAGTGGGCGCAATGGCGGCCAGGTGACCGGCAGCTTGTCGGGCGACGAAGCCATGCGCACGCAAATGCGCGATCGCCTGGGCAGCGAGGTGGATGATTTCATCTGGCACCTGCGCTGGCGCGGGCACCAGGTCATCGAGCAACGGGTGGCACGCTACGGCATCGACTGCGACCTCAAGCGCGGCCACCTGCATGCCGCGATGAAGCCGTCGCACTTGAACGAACTGCGCGGTTTCGCGGCCGAGGCAGAGCGTCGCGGCATGGGCGATCAGGTCGAGATGCTCGACCGCAGCGCCATGGCCCAGCACCTGCAGAGCCCGCTGTACCTGGGCGCCTTGAAAAACCGCCGCAACCTGCACCTGCACCCGCTCAACCTGTGCCTGGGCGAGGCCCGCGCCGCCCACAGCCTGGGCGCGTTGATCTTCGAGCATTCAGAGGTGCTGGACATCGTCCACGGCCCGCGCCCGGCAGTGGTGACCGCCGAGGGGCGCATCGAAGCCCGCCAGGTGATGCTGGCCGGCGATGTCTACCACAAGCTGGAGCAACGCAAGCTCAAGGGCAAGATTTTCCCGGCCATGGGCGGCATCGTTACCACTGCGCCGCTGGGTGAACTGGCCGAGCAGATCAACCCGCAGGACCTGGCGGTGTATGACTGCCGCTTTGTCCTCGACTATTACCGCCTGACCGCCGACAAGCGCTTGCTGTTTGGCGGCGGCGCCAACTACTCCGGGCGTGATTCACGCGACATCGAAGGTGAACTGCGGCCCTGCATCGAACGCACCTTCCCGGCGCTCAAAGGGGTGCCGATCGAGTTCCAGTGGAGTTGCGCCATGGGCATCGTGGTCAACCGTATCCCGCAACTGGGCAAGCTCTCGGACAATGTCTGGTACTGCCAGGGTTACTCCGGGCATGGCATTGCCACCAGCCACATCATGGGCGAGATCATGGCCGAAGCGCTGACCGGGACACTGGAGAAGTTCGACACTTTCGCGCAGTGCAAGCACGTGCGGGTGCCGATGGGGGACTTGCTGGGGAATCCGCTGTTGGCGGCGGGGATGTGGTACTACCAGATGCTCGAGAAATTGCGCTGATTTCACCGGCCCTTTCGCGGGCAAGCCCGCTCCTACAGTGAGATACCTGTAGAAGCGGGCTTGCCCGCGAAAGGGCCAGCAAAGCCAGCCCAGAATACAGCCTCAAGCGATCTTCTTGAGCCCTTGCTTCTTCAGCTCTTCATCGCGCAATTCACGGCGCAGGATCTTGCCCACGTTGGTGGTCGGCAACGTATCGCGGAACTCGATGTAGCGCGGCACCTTGTAGCCGGTGACGTTGGCACGCATGTGCTCCATCACCTGCTCCTTGGTCACGGTCATGCCCGGCTTGACCACGATGAACATCTTGATCACTTCGCCCGACTTTTCGTCCGGCACGCCGATGGCCGCACACTGCAGCACACCTGGCAGGCCGGCCAGCACGTCTTCCAGCTCGTTGGGGTAGACGTTGAAACCGGAGACCAGGATCATGTCCTTCTTGCGGTCGACGATGCGCATGTAGCCGTCCGGCTGGATCAACGCGATGTCGCCGGTCTTGAGCCAACCCGCGCTGTCGAGGATTTCGGCAGTGGCGTCCTCGCGCTGCCAGTAGCCCTTCATCACTTGCGGGCCCTTGATGCACAGCTCACCCACCTCGCCCAGCGGCAGTTCATTGCCACTGTCGTCGATGATCTTGCACAGCGTCGAAGGCACCGGAATACCGATGGTGCCAACCTGGTTGGCCTCGGACGGGTTGACGGCGGCCACCGGGCTGGTTTCGGTCATGCCGTAACCTTCGCAGATGGCGCAACCGGTAACGGCCTTCCAGCGCTCGGCCACGCTCAATTGCAGGGCCATGCCGCCAGACAAGGTGATTTTCAGCGCAGAGAAGTCCAGCGCGCGGAACCCCTCGTTGTTGCACAGGGCGACGAACAAGGTGTTGAGGCCAACGAAGCCGCTGAATTTCCACTTGCTCAGCTCTTTGACCATCGCCGGCAAATCACGCGGGTTGCTGATCAGCACGTTGTGGTTGCCGATCAGCATCATTGCCATGCAATGGAAGGTAAAGGCATAGATGTGGTAAAGCGGCAGCGGCGTGATCAGGATTTCGCAGCCTTCATGCAGGTTCGAGCCCATCAGCGCCCGGCATTGCAGCATGTTGGCCACCAGGTTGCGGTGGGTCAGCATCGCGCCCTTGGCCACGCCCGTGGTACCGCCGGTGTATTGCAGCACGGCGACATCATTGGGTTGCGGGTTGGCCTCGGTGACCGGCTGGCCCTTGCCCAGCGCCAGGGTGTCGTTGAAGCGCACGGCACGCGGCAGGTCATAGGCCGGCACCATCTTCTTCACGTACTTGATCACACTGTTGATCAGCAGGCGCTTGAGCGGCGGCAGCAGGTCGGCCACTTCGGTGACGATGACATGCTTGACCTGAGTCTTGGGCACCACTTTTTCGGCCAGGTGGGCCATGTTGGCCAAGCACACCAGCGCCTTGGCACCGGAATCGTTGAACTGGTGCTCCATCTCCCGCGTGGTATACAGCGGGTTGGTGTTGACCACGATCAGCCCTGCACGCATGGCGCCGAATACCGCTACCGGGTATTGCAGGACGTTTGGCAGTTGCACGGCAATGCGATCACCCGGTTTCAGGTCGGTGTGTTGCTGCAGCCAGGCGGCAAACGCCCCCGACAGCGCATACAGTTCGCCATAAGTGATAGTCTTGCCCAGGTTGCTAAAGGCCGGTTTGTCGGCAAAGCGTTGGCAGGATTGCTTGAGTACCGCCTGGATATTGGGGAATTCGTCAGGATTGATTTCCGCCGTAATCCCGGCTGGGTATTTATCCTTCCAAAAATGTTCGATCATGGAAGCCCACTCCTTCAGCAACAGCGAAGTTCGATTCACGCGTCGATGCGCTTATTATTGATATGTGATGGCGGCTCATTGCAAACCGGATCATCTGAAAGCGGCCCGAGAGTAACAGCTTTGCCAGGGGTCGCCTAGAGGCCAAAACAGGCCTCACGGTCACAAAAATGACTCAATGAACGATACAAGTCATTTTTAGAGTATTTATCCAAAATGTCGCAAAACGGGCCAAAAGGCCCGTTCCAGAGGCGCCCTGCATCCCTGTCAGGCGATGTCACGCAACTCGCGCCGCAGGATCTTGCCCACCGGCGTCATCGGCAGCGACTCGCGCAGCACGATGTGTTTGGGCACTTTGTAGCCGGTGAAATTGGCTTTGCAGTACGCCTTCAGCTCATCGACGCTCAAGCCGCCCTCGCGCGGCACCACGAACAGTTTCACCGCCTCGCCAGAACGCTCGTCCGGCACGCCGATGGCCGCGCAGTTGGCCACCTGCGGATGGCCCATGATCACGTCCTCGATTTCGTTGGGGTACACGTTGAAACCCGAGACGATGATCATGTCCTTCTTGCGGTCGACAATGCGGGTAAAGCCATCCGGGTCGATCACCGCGATATCACCCGTCTTCAGCCAGCCTTGTGCGTCCAGGGTCTGCGCGGTGGCCTCGGGTTGCTGCCAATAGCCCCTCATCACCTGTGGGCCCTTGATGCACAGTTCACCCCGCTCGCCCAGCGGCAGCTCGTTGCCGTCGTCGTCGATTACCTTGAACGCCGTGCCTGCCACCGGGATACCCACCGTGCCCAGCCGCGCCAACTGGCCATAAGGGTTGGTACTGGCGACCGGCGAGGTTTCGGTCAGGCCATACCCTTCGACGATGCGGCAGCCCGTGAGGCTCTCCCAGCGCTCGGCGGTGGCCTTGACCAGCGCGGTGCCACCGGAGTTGGTGACCTTCAGCGCAGAAAAATCCAGTTGCCGGAAGCCGGGGTGGTCCATCAGCGCGACGAACAGCGTGTTGAGCCCCAGCAGGCCGGAAAAACGCCACTTGCCCAACTCCTTGATGAAGCCGGTAATGTCCCGCGGGTTGGTGATCAGCACATTGTGGTTGCCGGTGACCATCATGCACATGCAGTTCGCGGTAAAGGCATAGATGTGATAAAGCGGCAGCGGCGCGATCATCACCTCCTGGCCTTCTTTGATCATCTTCTGCCCGTCTGGCCCGTGCTGCGAGAAACACGCCAGCACTTGGAGCATGTTGGCCACCAGGTTGGCATGGGTGAGCATCGCGCCCTTGGCCAGGCCGGTGGTGCCGCCGGTGTATTGCAGCACGGCGATATCGTCCAGGCTCAGCGGCACCGGCTTGTGGCTCAGCGAGCGGCCCTCACGTAGCACCTGCTTGAATGACACCGCCTGGGGCAATTGATAGGCCGGCACCATCTTCTTCAGCTTGTCGACCACGGTGTTGATCAGCCAGCCCTTGGCGGCGGGCAGCAGGTCGCCCATTTTCGCCTCGATCAAATACTCGATACCGGTATCGGGCAGCACCTCCTGCACGCGCTTGCCGAACATGTTCAGGTAGACCAGCGCGCGGGCGCCGGAGTCCTTGAACTGGTGGCGCATTTCACGCTCGGTGTAGAGCGGGTTGGTGTTGACCACGATCAGCCCGGCACGCAACGCGCCGAAGACCGCGATCGGGTACTGCAGGACGTTGGGCATCTGCACGGCGATGCGGTCGCCCGGCACCAGGTCGGTGTGTTGCTGCAGCCAGGCGGCAAAGGCCGCCGAATGGCGCTCCAGTTCGGCGTAGGTCAGGGTCACGCCCAGGTTGCTGAACGCCGGGCGGTCGGCGAAGCGCTTGCAAGAGCGCTCGAACACCTCGACGACGGAGGTGTAGGCATGGATGTCGATGGTGGAAGGCACGCCCGCCGGGCGCTTGTCATTCCAGAAGTCGGCTAGCATTTATTATTGTTCCTCTGCCTGGACCTGCTGCGGGGGGTGTAGCGGGTCGTTTAGTCCTTTGACCTGATCGCCAATGGCAAACAGGCGTTTAACCGACGTTAGCAGGTAAGCCCAAGGCGGCATATACGCCAAGCTCCGCCATTAACATTGTGAATCTTATTTGTGCCCTTCCTGCAATCCAGCCGGTTGCGCATACACTGTGCTCGTACCCCCCGCGCAAAGGACCGGCCATGCCCCACGACGCCTTCTGGCTGCCCGCCAGCGAGCATTGCAGCCTGTACGTACACCAATGGCTGCCGGCCACGCCGGTCAAGGCCGTAGTGCTGCTGGCCCACGGCATGGCTGAGCACGCCGGGCGCTACCAGCGCCTGGGCCATGCGCTGAGCGAGGCCGGCTTCGCCCTGTTCGCCCCCGACCTGCGCGGCCACGGGCGCACCGCCGAACTGGGCAGCCTCGGCCTGTTCGCCCGCCATCATGGCTGGAATGCCGTGGTCAATGACCTCGGCTTGCTCGCCCAGCACATCGGCCAGCAATACCCCTGCACGCCGCTGTTCCTGTTCGGCCACAGCATGGGCAGCTACATTGCCCAGGCGTACCTGCTGCACCACAGCGCCAGCCTGCACGGGGCGATCCTCAGCGGCTCGAACTTCCAGCCCGCGGCGCTGTACCGCGTGGCGCGGCTGATCGCCCGGGTCGAGGCCTGGCGCCAAGGGCCGCTGGGCAAGAGCGCGCTGATCGAGTGGCTGTCGTTCGGCTCGTTCAACAAAGCCTTCAAGCCCAACCGCACCGCCTTCGACTGGCTGAGCCGCGACCCTGGCGAGGTGGACCAGTACGTGAATGACCCCCTGTGTGGCTTTCGCTGCAGCAACCAGTTGTGGCTCGACCTGCTGCAAGGCTTGGCGCAGATCAGCCAGGCAAGTAACCTCGCGCAGATCGATCCGAACCTGCCCCTGCTGGTGATTGGCGGTGAATGTGATCCGGTCAGTACCGGCAAGCGTCTCACCCATCTGGCCGACGCGTTACGCGCGACCGGCAACCAGCATGTACAGCTGCGCATCTACCCAGAGGCACGGCACGAAGTGCTCAACGAAACCAACCGTGACGAGGTCACCGCCGATATTCTCGGCTGGCTCGAACAGGCGCTGGCCCTTGGCCGCCCTGCGCGCAGTGAATGATAGCCGCCCTCGCCCACCGCTTAAGGAAGCCCCGATGTCCCAGGTCACCAACACGCCTTACGAAGCCCTTGAAGTCGGCCAGACAGCCACCTATGAAAAGTCTGTGGAAGAACGTGACATCCAGCTGTTCGCCGCGATGTCCGGTGACCACAACCCGGTGCATCTGGATGCCGAGTTCGCGGCCAAGAGCATGTTCCGTGAGCGCATTGCCCATGGCATGTTCAGCGGCGCGCTGATCAGTGCGGCGGTGGCGTGCACGCTGCCTGGCCCTGGCACCATCTACCTGGGCCAGAAGATGAGCTTCCAGAAGCCGGTGAAGATTGGCGACACCCTGACCGTACGCCTGGAAATCCTCGAGAAGCTGCCCAAGTTCAAGGTGCGGATCGCCACCAATGTGTACAACCAGAACGATGAGCTGGTGGTCGAGGGCGAGGCCGAGATCCTGGCGCCGCGCAAGCAGCAGACGGTCGAGCTGGTATCGCCACCGAATTTCGTGGCCAGCTGATTTCAGCGCGGGTTTCTTCGCAAGGCCCGCCCCTTGATTGAGTGGGAGCGGGCTTGCCCCGCGAACACCGGCGAAGCCGGTGCCCTGCACCGCGTGAACCCTTCGCGGGGCAAGCCCGCTCCCACAAGGGCAGTATTGCCCGCTCATTTCAGTGCCTGGAGCCGCCGCTCGATATGCCGCCGCTCCGGCGCCTGCCGGGTCAACGCCAAGGCCTGCTGCCACGCCGCACGGGCCTCTTCGACATGGCCCAGTTGAGCATGCAGCTCCGCCCTTGCCGCATGCGCCAGGTGATAGTCGTGCAGCTCACCCGCCGCCAGGATCGCTTCAACCTCTGCTAACCCCACCTGCGGCCCATCCCGTTTCGCCAGCGCCACTGCCCGGTTCAGCGCGACCACCGCCGACGGCCAGTGCCGTTGCAACACGTCATACAGCCCGACGATCTCGTCCCAGTCCGTGTCATCCGCCGTGGCCGCCTCGGCATGCACCGCGGCTATCGCCGCCTGCACGGTATAGGCGCCATAGCCGCGGCTTCGCAGGGCGTGGCGCACCAGCTCACAGCCTTCTTCGATGCGCTCACGGTCCCACACGCTGCGGTCCTGCTGTTCAAGCACCACCAGGTTGCCCTGCGCGTCGATGCGCGCACGCTGCCGCGATGCCTGCAACAGCATCAGCGCCAGCAAGCCGATCACCTCCGGGTCTGGCAGCAATTGCCCCAGCAGGCGGCCGAGCCGGATCGCTTCGTCTGTCAGGTCCTGCTGCAGCAAGGCGTCGCCGGACGAGGCCGAATAGCCTTCGTTGAACACCAGGTAAATCACCCGCAACACGCTCTCGAGGCGCTCGGGCAACTCATCGAGCGCCGGCACCTGGTAGGGGATGCCCGCGTCGCGGATCTTGGCCTTGGCGCGTACGATGCGTTGGGCGATAGTAGCCGGGCTTTGCAAAAACGCCCGGGCAATCTGCTCGGTGGTCAGGTCGCAGACCTCGCGTAGGGTCAGCGGCACCTGCGCGTCGGCAGCCAAGGCCGGGTGGCAGCAGGTAAAAATCAGCCGCAGGCGATCATCGCTGAGCAAGGCTTCCTCGCTGGGGTCTTGCACCTGGCCTTCCAATAGCATGATCAGGTCCGCCTGGGAGCGGTCGAAGCGGGCACGTCGGCGCAACGCATCAATGGCCTTGAAGCGGCCGGTCGACACCAGCCATGCCCGAGGGTTAGCAGGGATACCATCGCGCTGCCAGCGCTCAACAGCGATGAAGAACGCATCGTGCATGGCCTCCTCGGCCAGGTCGAAGTCGCCCAACAAGCGGATCAAGGTCGCCAGGATGCGCCGCGAATCGCGACGGTACACCGCCTCGACTTCGGCGCGCACCTGCGCCAGCCCTGCCATCAGTCCGGCATCCGCTGGGTCACCACCTCCACCAGGCGGTCCAGGCTTTCTCCCCAGCCTTGGTGGAAGCCCATTTCCTCATGGGCTCGGCTGTCGGCGGCGCTCCAATGCCAGGCGCGGGCGGTGTAACGGGTCTTGCCGTGCTCCTCGTCAAAGGTCACCACAGCGGTCATGAACGCTTTGTCAGAAGGTACCCAGCCCGGCCCGAAGGCGTCGGTAAACACCAGGCGCCTCGGCGCGGCAATCTCCAGGAACACGCCCTGGGTCGGGTACTCGGTGCCATCCGGGGCCCGCATCAGGGTGCGGAACAGGCCACCGACCCACAGTTGCATTTCGCATTCCGGGGTGGTCATGCCGTGCGGCCCCCACCATTGCATCAGCCACTGGGGCTCGGTCCAGGCGCGGAACACCTTGGCCGGGGGCGCGTCGATCAATCGGCTGATGGACAACTCGTGCTGCGCTTGCGCAGGGTGTGCAAGGCTCATGCTGGTGGTTCTCCGTGAGTGTCAGGGTTGCAGTTCGCGCACAGGTCGCACTTCAACGCTGCCGACCCTTGCGGCGGGGATGCCTTTGGCGATGTTCAGCGCCTCGTTCAGGTCTCGGGCATCCACCAAATAGAAGCCGGCCAGTTGTTCCTTGGTTTCGGCGAACGGGCCATCGGTGAGGCTCATGTGCCCACTGCGCACGCGCACCGTGGTGGCGGTTTGCACCGGCTTGAGCGCCTCGGCCGCGAGCATGCGCCCAGCGCCCTGCAACGCCTCGGCATAGGCCATGCATTCGGCGTCTTCCGGGCTGTCGGGCAGGCTGTGCAGCAGCCCTTCGTCACAATAGACCAGGCACAGGTATTTCATGGTCGCCTCCAGGGCATTGGCAAAGTGCGTTTGGCGATATCAGATCAGGGCTTCAGATCGAACAGGGCTTTCTGCGTTTCCATGTCGAACGGTGCCGACCAGTGTTCATGGATGACTTGCCATTGCCCGCCCTGGCGACGATAGCCGACCGTGGCGCGCATGAAGCCGCATTGGCTCTCGTCGTCCGACGGGCCGCAGCGGTTCAACCAGTGCGCCAGGCCCAGGTCTCCGTCGGCGTATACGGTGAGCTCGGCCAGCTCGAAGATCATCGGGCCGGTGCACAGGCCCATGCACATTTCCCAGTGGGCCTGGTAAACAGCCTTGCCTTTGAATTGCAGGGTTTTGATGGCATCGAAGGCGACGATGTCGTCGGCATAGGGCGCAGTGATGCCGGGGATGTCACGGTCGCGCACGGCCTGCATCCAGCGGTCGATCAATTGGCGGAGTTCGTTTTCGGCTGCGGTGCTCATCGGTGGGGCCTCCGATCGTTTGTCAGGTTTGGGCATAGGTGTGGCCTGTGCCTTCAACTGTTGGTCGAACGGTAGCTTGGGAAATCGACAGGCCGGTGAAAATAAATGGGCTTGAGGTTGGGTGAGGGCTACCAGGTGTTCGCTTCGGGATATTTAGCGCCTGGGAGACCCAAGGCATGCACCCTGCCTACACCCCAGGGCTGGCGAGAATGAACTCGCGATACCCCGAAACAATCACGTAAACCGCGAAATAGCAGAAAATCGCCGCCGACAGCAGGTACGACCAGGTCAGCAATCGATCCCCCAGCAATCGCCCTCCGTGGCTGGCAATGCCGCACAGGCTCAGGCACCAGACCAACCCCGCCGCAAAAAAACCGCTGAGGAACAACCCGGCCTCCAGCAAGCTGCCACCACCGGAACGGGAAATCAGCACCCCACCGACCGCCGCGAACCACAAAATCGCGGTGGGTGAGGACATGGCCAAAAAGATGCCACGCAAGAACTCGCGCCAGCCCGACTCCACCACCACGTCTGCCCGCGTGTCCATGTGCCCGCCGCGCCACGCCGCCAGCAGCATTTTCACTGCGAACCACACCAGCAGCGCCGAACCGCCCAGCCACAAGGTCCAGCGCACGCTTTCAAACTGCAGCAGCACGGTCATCCCGGCCAGTGCGGCAACGGCATAGATCAAGTCCCCCACACAGGTCCCCAGCCCCAGCCAGAAACCCTTGAGAAAACCACGCTGCATGGCCAAGGTAATCATGGCGATGTTGGCGATGCCGATGTCCAGACACAGGGACAGGCTGAGGAGAAAACCATTGGAGAAAGGCATTGAGCACTCGATGACCGGCCAATTAAGCGCCGTAGAGCCTGCCACGAGTGATCAGGGGATGGGAAGAAGAAGTGTTCGATCAGGCAAAGGCCGCCTGCTCGAATACCTCATCCGCCCATTGGTTCAGGCTCTTGCCGGCGGCCCGGGCGGCAATGCTGGCAGCAGCGTGGACTTCTGGCCGGATACGCAGCATGACCTTGCCTGATGCCGGCTTTTCAGGGGTGATGCCCTGTTCTGCAAAATCAGCGAGATAGTCCTCGAGCGCTTCACGGACGGCTTCATGCAACTCAGGAACGGAGCTTGCGTGAAAGCTGATGATGTCGCGCATGCCAAGCACGCGACCCACGAAAATGTCGTCACGCTCAGCGTATTCGATTCGGGCGGCATAGCCCTTGTAGCGCATGCAACTCATAGGCTGACTCCTGCCAAGTGCTATCAAAATACGATAGCACTTATTGCGTGTCATTCAGGATTTTTCATCACCCGCCAGCACGCGCGCATAACGCGCGCGATCCACGTTCGCCCCGCTCAGCACCACGGCCACCCGCCGGCCCACTTGCCGCTCGCGCTCCTGCATCAACGCCGCCAGCGCCGCAGCGCCCGCACCTTCGGCGGTGTTATGCGTGGCCTCGTGGTACACGCGCATGGCTTCGGCGACTTCACTGTCACTCACCCGCACGATGCGCGCGGCATGCTCGCACACCAAGGTGAACGCCTCCGGGTGCGGTACCCGGCAGGCCATGCCATCGGCGAAGGTGTCGGCAGTGGCAGTGGTGACGATGCGCCCGCGCTCGAAACTTTGCGCATAGGCATCGGCCGCGCTAGACACCACCCCCACGATCTCGGTCTTCAACCCCAGCAGGTTGCGTGCCTGGATAAGCCCGCAGATGCCCGACCCCATGCCGATAGGCACGTATACACAGTCCAGCTCAGACACGGCCTCGAACAGTTCCAAGGCATAGGTGGCTACCCCGCGCACCAGCTCCGGGTGAAACGACGGCACCATCATGTAGCCCAATGCGTCAGCCAGCCGGGCCGCCTCTTCACGGGCCACATCAAAATCGACACCGTGCTCTACCAGCTCGGCACCCAGGGCGCGCATGGCGGCGTTCTTCTCGGTGGAGTTGCCTTCGGGCACCACGATCACCAAGGGTATGCCCGCCTGGCGTGCGGCCAGTGCCATGCTCTGGCCATGGTTGCCGCGCGTGGCGGTGACCAGGCCACGGGGCGGCGCGCCATCCGCCAGCAGCGAACGCACGTAGACCAACCCGCCCCGCACTTTGAACGCTCCGGTGGGCGCGTGGTTTTCATGTTTCACCCACACTTGGCAGCCCAGCCGCTCGGCCAGCAAAGGCCAGGCGTGCTGGGGCGTTGCGGGCACATGCTGGTGAACGAAATCGGCGGCTTCGCGCAGGGCTTTCAAGTCGAACATGGCGATCATCCCTCATCGGTAGGTGGTTGATCCGATCCTAAGCGCCGGGCATTGTATGGGTACAACCTTATATTGCATGGGTAGCAATTTCGTGTGGATCCCAACGCTTGTGGATGATGACCAACCCCGCTACCTGGCCTTGGTCGATGCGATTGCCGACGCCATTGAGCGCGGCGAGCTCAAGGTCGGCGACCGCCTGCCACCCCAGCGGCGCCTGGCCTGGAAGCTCGACCTCAACCCCAGCACCACCCAGCAGGCATACCGTGAAGCTGCCGCGCGCCACCTGGTGGCAGGTGAAGTCGGCCGCGGCACCTACGTGCTGGCGGGCAGCAAGGAAGCGACGCTGTTTCGGCTCAAGCACCACGATGGGCAACAGCCATTGATCGACCTGTCGACCAACGTCCCGGTGGCCGACCCGCACAATCAGGACCTGCAAAGCAGCCTGCGTAACCTGCTGCAACGGCACGAGAGTGGCCTGCTGGATCATTACCTGGGGCCCGAGCAGTTACTGCTGGGCCGCATTCATGGCGCGCACTGGCTGGCCAATCGCGGCTTGGCCCTGCCACCGGACGCACTGCTGCTCAGTAGCGGTGCGCAACAGGCACTGACCCTGGTGCTGCAGTCGTTCTGCCAGGCCGGTGAGCCGGTCATGCTCGAAGCCTTGACCGCACCCGGCATCAAGGCGGCCTGCCGGCAGTTGCGCTTGCCCGTGCATGGTGTGGCGTTGGACAGCCAAGGCCTGCGCCCCGACGACCTTGACCGCGTCGCCCGCGCCAGCGGTGCCCGTGTGCTGGTGACCACACCCACCCTGCACAACCCTACCGGCGCCTGCATGGATGACGCTCGCCGCGAAGCGCTCGCTGCGGTCGTCAAACGCCTGGGGCTGCTGGTGATCGAGGACGACGTCTATGGCGCACTCAGTGACAGGCCGCCGCTCTACTCACTGTTGGGCGAGCAAGGGATTTTCATCAGTAGCCTGTCCAAGACGGTGGCTGCCGGGTTGCGCCTGGGGTGGATCGTGGCCAGCCCACAGTTGCTGGCACAGGTCGACCCGCATGCCCAAGCCAGCCACTGGCCTGTATCGCCGTTGAACCTGCTCATTGCCTGCCAGTGGATCGAAGACGGTACGGCTGCGCGGCGGCTGGCCTGGCAGCGGGCGGAAATTACCGAGCGTTGGCGCCTTGCGCGAAGGCTGCTGGGCGATGGGCTGCACAACACAGCGCAGCCTTCACCTCACGCATGGTTGGCCACACCGCAGGGTGCGGAGGGGGTGGTAAGACGGTGTCGCGAGCAGGGCGTGGAAATCGTCCCGGCCAGTGTCTTCGCCATTGGTGCGACCGAGGTGCAGGCGGTGCGTATCAGCCTGTCGGCGGCGGCTAGCCGGGCCGAGCTGAAACGCGGGCTGGAGGTGGTGCGCCAGGTAATGTACAGCCCATGACACCGAGGCCGGCCTGGCCACCTCTTCGCGACAGCTCGGCGCGAAGAGGCGGTTGGCGTTGCAGTATCAACCCTGCTGGCAACCCTCGCCCATGGCGCGGTACTGAATAGTGTGCACCTGGCCTTGGTGGTCTTCGTAGGTCATGGTCGCAGGCACTACTTCGCAGACATTGGGGATGGTCGACAGGTTGATGACCCGCTTGATATCCAGGTTCATGGAGTAGTCGTATTGCTGGGCCACGGGCTCGTTGGAGACAGGTTTGACCTCATCGGCGAGGGCGAACGAGGACATACCGACCAATGCAAGAATCAGTAATGGTTTCATGTGGGTTTGCCTATAACGCAATCAAGCTGATCGATTGACTTCTAATGCCGTCACTGGCGCGGAGAAGTTGTCATCGACTGCAAAGATGACACGAAGTACCGATCCCGCTTCGTCGTACTGCTGGTGGGATGAGTAAAAGTCTACTCCCGGTTTGCAATAGTTGAACCCCGAAGTCGGATATTCACCCTTGCCGGTTTTGCAACAATCTGCGACATAATGGGTTGGAAATAGTGGGATAGAGCCTTTGGCATGTACTTGCCGGTGTTGGCCGTTTAAACAAGGGATACACGTCATTTCTGATTATCTGCATTGCTCCGAGTTGTCGGACACGGAGCGTCGCCTGCTCGATCACTTCTACCGCCAGCACGGCTCGCCCATGCGCGCAGCACGTGATGCTGCACTGTGGGTGGCGCGGGCCAGCGGCATCATTGCAGGCATGAGCCTGACCGCCGTTGGCGATGGCTATTGGCTGACCGGGCTGTTCGTCGCCCCGCCACAGCGTGGCCAGGGTGTCGCTGGGCGGCTGATCGACAGTGCGTTGGCGCACGCGGCTGGGCCGACCTGGCTGTTTTGCCACCCCGACCTTGTGCCCTTCTACCAGCGCCTGGGCTTCGATGACGCGCAAACGCTACCCGAGCCCCTGGCCGCGCGCCTGCAGCGCTACCAACGCAGCAAGCGCCTGGTGGCCTTGGTGCGCGGTCAGTCGTCGCTCGCGTCCAGCCCGGGGAACAGCACCTCGGTGTAACCGAATTTGGCGAAATCCTGGATGCGCGAGGGGTACAGCCGGCCGATCAGGTGGTCGCACTCGTGCTGCACCACACGCGCATGGAAGCCATCGGCAAAGCGGTTGATCGGGTTGCCCTGAGGGTCGAGGCCTTCGTAGCGAATGTGCTGGTAACGCGGTACCACGCCACGCAGGCCGGGCACCGACAGGCAGCCCTCCCAACCGTCCTCGACCTCGCTCGATATCGGCGTGATCAGCGGGTTGAGCAGGATGGTCTGCGGCACTGGTTCGGCATCCGGGTAACGCTCGCTGCGTTCGAAGCCGAAGATGACCAGTTGCAGGTCGATGCCGATCTGCGGCGCAGCCAAACCCACACCCCCGACATGGCGCATGGTCTCGAACATGTCGTCGATCAGTTGCTGCAGTTCAGCGCTGCCGATCATCTGCGGGGGCACGGGCGGGGCGATACGCAGCAAGCGTTCGTCGCCCATCTTGAGAATGTCACGGATCATCGGGGATTCGGCTCGGTGGTTTGCGGCTCGACGGGGTGTTCATGGCCGAGCACAGTGATGGTTTCCTTGGGCTTATCGCCGTCGAAATCCTTTTCGCCAGGGTTCTTGCCCTCGGCCGACATGTGTTCGATCACGGCGTTCATTTCCGCGCCAAGCAACAGCACGGCAGCAGAGATGTAGAAATACAGCAACAGCACGATGATTGCACCGATGCTGCCATACATGGCGTTGTAATCGGCAAAAGTTTTCACGTAGTAGGCAAAGCCCAAGGAGGCGACGATCCACACCACCACGGCCAGCACCGAGCCTGGGGTGATGAAGCGAAACTTCTGCTTAACATCGGGCATCACGTAATAGATCAACGCCACCGCCACCATCATCAGGATGATGATCGCCGGCCAGCGCAGGATGGTCCACACCGTGACGATGACTTCCTGCATGCCGACCTGGGCGGCAATCCACTCCATCACCTGCGGCCCCAGCACCATCAACGCGGCGGCGGCCAGCAGCATGACGGCGATGCCCACGGTATAGAAGATAGACAGCGGTATGCGCTTCCATACCGGGCGGCCTTCGGGTACGTCATAGGCGGCGTTCATGGCGCTCATCATCAGCCGCACACCTGCCGAGGCAGTCCACAGGGCAATCACGATACCCACCGACAACAGCCCACCCTTGGACTGTTGCAACTGGTCGATCACCGGGTTCACCTGTTCAAGGGCCTGGGGCGGCAGCACCAATTCTGATTGCAGGCGCAGCCAGGAGAAAAAATCTGGCAAATGCAGGAAGCCGATCAGGGCAATCAGAAACAACAGGAAGGGAAACAGCGAAAACAGCATCTGGTAGGCCAGCGCGGACGCATAGGTGGACATCTCGTCGTCAAGAAACTCTTTGACGGTGCGCACCAGCACGCGGTGCAAGGGCAAACCTTGCAGGGCGGAAAAAATCATAGCGTCTCCTTTCGCCGCTCGATCGATACAACAGACAAGTCTAATAGACCACGCCGTTGCTGTGCTGCTCCCGAGGGTTTAAAAGAAAATGCCTACGTTAAACACAATCCTTGTAGGAACAGCGTTGCACTGCGAAGAGGCCCGTAGCAACTTACATAATAGTCATTGCTATCACTGGCCTCTTCGCAGCAGCTGCTCCTACAGGGCGACGCCTACACCCTGGTGAACAGGGCAGGATGCATCAAGGCTTTTTCACAGCGTCCTTTACATGGCCTTTGATCTGCTGGGCTTCACCCTTCAGTTCCTGCGCCTTGCCTTCAGCCTTGAGCTTTTCATTGTCGGTCACTTTGCCGATGCCTTGTTTCACGTTACCGATTGCTTCGTTGGCCAAGCCTTTCGCTTTGTCTTTAGTACCGCTCATGGCAAAACTCCTGCAAATGGAGACACGTGAACCGTGTCGACAGTCTGTGGACCTGAGGCCCTTCGCAAGAGTTTCAACCAATTTGCCACGATCAAGCCGAGCGGCAAATCTGCGGGCGAATACCGCACCAATTCCCGCCAACCACCTGCGCAGGGCCGACTGCCTGCCCTAGAATCCCCGCATACGACCGCCTGCAATAAAAACAACGACTTATCGGAAAACCCGCCCCATGCGTTTGATGCCTGTGCTCGTGGCCATGCTGCCACTGCTCCCCCTGCCTGCCCTCGCCGCCTCGCCGGCCGACACCGAAGCCCTGCGCGTCGAGCGCTATGCCGATGACGGCCAACCCGGCAGCCTGCGCTGGGCGATCGAGACCAGCAACCAGAACCCCGGCCACTACCGCATCGAGATTGCCGCGGTGGGCCAGGCGCCCTATGTGATTAAACCCACGCGCGCGCTGCCTGAAATCAAAGGCCCGGTGAGCATTACCGGCCTGGCTTGGGCCCGCGACGGCCAGTACATCGCCATCGACGGCTCGGGCTATATCAAAGACCAGGGCGTGCACACCTGCCCCGGCGCCCTGCCCGGCCAGTTCGGCACCAACGTACGCACCACAACCCACCCGGGCCTGGTGCTGCGCGACACCCAGGGCGTGCACCTGAGCGGCCTGGAAGTGCGCAACTTCTGCATCGGCATCCTGGTCAACCGCGCCAGCGGCAACGTCATCGAAGACAACCGCGTCGTCGCCAACAAAGGCGGTGCCGGCATCATGCTCACCGGTGACGACGGCGCCGGTAACCCCACCGCCACCAGCACGGTCAACAACAAGGTGCTGCGCAACCAGCTGATCGACAACGGTGACGGCCTGGAGCTGACGCGTGGCGCGGCCTTCAACCTGGTGGCGGACAACCTGTTCCGCTCCACACCGGCCAACCCCGAGCCGTCCCAGGGCATCGAGATTCTGCTGGGCAATGACAACACGGTGGTGCGCAACCGTTTCGAGCACTACTCGGACGGCCTGCAGATCAACTGGGGCAACCGCAACTACCTGGGCGCCAACACCTTCACCGGTAACTCGATCGGCGTCAGCGTCACCGGCGAGGGCAACATCCTCGATGGCAACCTGATCCACGGCAACCGCATCGGCGTGGCCTTGCGCCCAGAGCCGAGCGTCACCGCCACACGCCTGAGCGCCAACCGCATTTGGAATAACAGCCAGGACATCCGCCGCTGCGAGGCCGGTGGCTCCTGCGTGCCAAACCAGCGCACCGGCGCCATCGTCTTCGGCGTGCCGGCACAGGCGCATGCGTTGTATGTAGGGTCGCGCGGGGTGGGTGCGGAGCTGGCGAAGAAGGACCAAGCGATCATCTGCGATGCCAAGGGCGAACCCAAGCCTTGCCAACCGTTGCCTAACCACAACCAGCAGCCACCTCGGCTGATTGCGCTTGAGGGAAATGTGATTCGCGGCGAGGTGCAGGGGCCGGCGTCGAGCCTGTTGCGCATCGAGTTGTTCGGCAATGCGCAGGCTGCGGGCAGCGAAGCGGAGCAGTATCTTGGGGACGTGCTGGTGAACAGCAATGCCCAGGGGCAGGCGCGGTTTGCACATCCGCTGGAGAATATCGGCGGGTTGCGCAGCTTTACCGCGACAGTGACCACTGCCGATGGGGCCACTTCCGAGTTGAGCCGGCCGGTGAGTCGCTGAGGCAAATGGCCTCTTCGCGGGACAAGTCGGATCGCCGCACCGCCGCTCCCACAGGTTACACAACTGTTCTCAGGGTAATCGTATACATGTGGGAGCGGGCTTGCCCCGCGAAGAGGACAGCCCAGGCAAAGCGCATGGCAAACCTTGCCCCGCTAACCGCCACCCCTCACAATGCAGGCCTTATTACGCGTCAACCCGCAGGAACCTGCATGAAACTCGACAAACCCGCCGCCATCGCCCGGCGCAACGAAGCACTGGCCCGGCCCGTGCTGACCAGCAGCAACACCCTGTTCGCCATCCTCGACCCCAAACGCAACCTGTGGTGGTTCGAAGTGCCGGTAGCGCTGTTGGGCAAAGGCCAACCCGATTGGGTCAACCTGCTGCTGCACACCCCGGACAGCGATGAGCTGCAGCACCTGAAAGTACCGACCAACTTCCTCAAGGCTCACCTGGAGCAGATGGAAGTGCGCAAGCCAGGCAAACGCCGTTCGACCATCAGCCTGGCCCTGAGCGCCGACCGCGACTCGCTGCTGCGCGACACCCGCCCGGGTGGCGAGCAGCTGGACTTCCGTACGTTCGTGCAGGCCTGATCAGACCCGCTCGATACGATCGTCATGGATGACGATGCGGCCTTGCTTGAACAACGCGCCAATGGCCTTCTTGAAGTTGCCCTTGCTGACGTTGAACAGCTTGGTGATCACTGCCGGGTCGCTCTTGTCGCACACCGGCAGCACCCCGCCTTCGGCGTCCAGGCGCGCCATGATCTGCTCCTGCAGGCTATCAGCCAGGGCCGCGCCCACCGGTTGCAGGCTCAGGGCGATTTTGCCGTCGTGGCGGATTTCCTTGATGAAGCCCTTCTCGTGCATCCCCGAACGCAGGAACTTGAACACCTCGTTCTTGTGGATCAGGCCCCAGTGGCGGTTGTTGATGATCGCCTTGAAGCCCATCGGCGTCTCGCCGGCCACCAGTAGCTCAACCGGCTGGCCGACCTGGTAATCGGCCGGGGTACGGTCCAGGTAGCGGTCCAGGCGCGCGGTCGCGGTGATGCGGCGGGTACGCTTGTCGAGGTACGCGTGCACCACGCAGTAGTCGCCGATCTTCAGTGGCCGCAACTCTTCCGAGTAAGGCATCAGCAGGTCCTTGGACAGGCCCCAATCCAGGAAGATACCGGCACCATTGATGTCCTTGACCTTGAGGCTGGCGAACTCACCGACCTGCACCTTTGGCTTCTCGGTGGTAGCAATCAGCTGGTCTTCGCTGTCCAAGTAGATGAACACGTTCAACCAATCGTCTACCTCGGTCTCGGCGTTCTTCGGGATGTAACGCCCCGGCAGCAGGATCTCGCCATCGGCGCCGCCGTCCAGGTAGAGGCCGAATTCCACGTGTTTAACGATTTGCAAACTGTTGTAACGCCCAAGCAGAGCCATTTCCGATGTTCCTCAAGACAAGACGGCTATTCTACACCTGAAGCCACCGTACTGCCCGACCGCTGATTCGGTGGAACCGTCATCTTCCCCCTTGCGTCTACCGACTGGCCAGCCACTGCAAGGATCAGCACATGCTTCGACGCCTGCTCAAGCCCCTGCTTATCACCGTCGCGTTCGCCCTGGCCCTGGTCGCGTGCAGCCGCATCGACCTGGCCTACCGCAACCTGGACCGCCTGGTGCCATGGTCGCTCGGTGACTACCTGGACATGAACCGCGACCAAAAGGTGCTGCTCGACGAGCGGCTCAGGCAGCACCTGGCCTGGCATTGCAAAACCCAACTGCCCAGTTACCTCGACTGGCTGGACCGGGTGCGGGCTATGGTCGCCGAAGACCAGGTGACCGACCAGGCGTTGCAGCAGCGCACCCGCGAAGCGCGCGAGGCGATTGGCCGGGTTGCCGAAGAAATCACCCCCTCCGCCACCGAACTGCTGCGTGGCATGAGCGACGCGCAGGTGGCGGAAATGCGCGAGGCGTTTCGCGACGACATCAGCGAACGGCAAAAGCAGTATGTCGATACGCCTTTGCCCAAGCAGATTGCCCGCCGCGCCGAGCGCATGGAAAAACGCCTGACGCCGTGGCTGGGTGAACTCAATGCAGCGCAACGGCTACGTGTGCTGACCTGGTCACAGGCGCTGGGCGATCAGAACCGCCAGTGGATCGCCAACCGTGCCCACTGGCAGCAACAGCTGGTGCTGGCGATGGACAAACGCAGCGATGCCAGCTTCGAACCGCGCCTGGCGCAGTTGCTGCAGCGCAAAGAGAGCCTGTGGAGCCCGGAGTACCGCATCGCCTACCAGAACACCGAGCTGCAAGCACGCAGGTTGCTGGTCGATCTGATGCACTTGAGCACCCCGGAGCAGCGTCAGCAACTGCAGGCGCGACTGAGCAAGGTGCGCACCGATTTCAGCGAGTTGAAGTGCCTGAAGGGCTGAAACCCCAGACGTGCGTGGCGCTGATAGTTTGCGACTGCAGCGCAGCCCCAGGGTTACCGCACCTTACGTCGATACGGGAACACATCGATCACCTTCCCGTCGCGAATCGTTGCCTGCAAACCCTTCCAGTAATCCGCGTCATACAATTCGCCATGCAAGCGGCTGAACAAACGCCGCTGGCCCATATCGGCAAACAGAAACGGCGGGAACTCTTCGGGGAACACGTCATGCGGCCCGATCGAGTACCACGGCTCGCCTGACATCTCGTCTTCCGGGTAGCGCGGTGGCGGTATATGGCGGAAGTTCACCTCGGTCAGAAAACAGATTTCGTCATAGTCGTAAAACACCACCCGGCCATGGCGGGTGACGCCAAAGTTTTTCAGCAACATGTCACCGGGGAAGATGTTCGCCGCCGCCAGTTGCTTGATGGCCAAGCCGTAATCCTCCAGCGCTTCGAGCACCTGGCCTTCACTGGCGTGCTCCAGGTAAAGGTTGAGGGGTGTCATGCGCCGCTCGGTCCAGCAGTGGCGGATCAGCACTGTGTCGCCTTCCAGGGCGACCGTGGACGGCGCCACTTCCAGCAGCTCGGCCAGGCATTCCGGCTCGAACTTGCTGCGCGGAAAGCGAAAATCGGCGAACTCCTGGGTATCGGCCATGCGCCCTACCCGATCGACGCTTTTCACCAGGCGGTATTTGTCGATCACCGTGGCGCGGTCAACGGTTTTTGACGGTGAGAAGCGGTCCTTGATGATCTTGAACACGGTATTGAAGCCCGGCAGCGTGAACACGCTCATGACCATCCCAC
Organism: Pseudomonas sp. PAGU 2196; assembly: GCF_022179005.1. Classification (NCBI taxonomy): domain Bacteria; kingdom Pseudomonadati; phylum Pseudomonadota; class Gammaproteobacteria; order Pseudomonadales; family Pseudomonadaceae; genus Pseudomonas; species Pseudomonas sp. PAGU 2196. The sequence continues at coordinate 38,401 of NZ_BNTL01000033.1, forward strand.
GCACCCCTGGCGCCATGATGAAGCGGTCGTCACTGTTGGCCAGATGATTGATCAGTGCCCGGTAGAACTCCGACTTGCCATGTTTGTAGAAACCGATCGAGGTGTACAACTCGGCAATGTGCTTGCCGGGCAAGATACGCTTGAGGAAGTTGACGAACTCCGCCGGCACCGGCACATCGACCATGAAATAAGAGCGGGTGAAAGAGAAGATGATGGACACCTCCGCCTCGTCGGTGATCAGCGCATCGGCCTCGATGCCAAGGCCTTCGCGGTGCAACAAGGGGATCACCAGCGGCCACTGCTCGTCGGGGGTGTACAGGCGGCCGACCAAGTAGGCGCCCTTGTTGCGGTACAACACCGGCGAAAACAGCTCGACCGCCAAGGCCGGGTCCTTGCACACCCAGTCCGGCAGGCATTCGCGCAGCTGTTCTTCCAGCCGCGTCAGGTCGCCCTCAAGGTCACCATAGGGCACATCGAACGGGTAATCGGCGAAGATCGCCCGCAGCAGGCCCTTGAGCCCTTCTTCAAGCTGATAGGTGCGGGTTTGCGCCGCGCGCTCGTGGCTGCGCAGGGAAGGCCGGGTGGTGTGGATGAACATGCAGCCGTCGCTGATCTGGTCATGGCTGAACAGGCTGCAGAACAGCGAGTTGTACCAGGTCTCGGACAACTCGTCGTCGAGCCGTGGGTCGATCAGGTGGATGTAGGCGCTCTTGACCAGCGGCCACTGCTCCACATCCAGCAGCACCTCGTCGGCAACGCTTTGCCGTAGCCGGCCGTTGGCCTCGGCCACCTTTTCTTCGTAGAGGTTGATACGCGCCGCCGCTGCGCGTTGGATGTCTTGCCAGCGCGCCTGCTCGAAGCGCTCACGGGCGCCGAGGGTGATACACCGAAAGTGTTCGCGGTAGTCATCGAAGCCATCGAGGATCATCCGGGCGATTTCGCTGGCAGGCCAGTGCTGGGACATGCAGGGCATCTCGGTGCAGGGTGAGAGATACAGCTTAGCCGGTCCACAGCCCGCCTAGATTCACAGCGCAAGAAAGCACAAGAATCCCACTCCCCCCTGGCGTAAACTCGCGCCCTGCCCAAAACCCGGAGACCGTTGTGACCCCCATTGCCCTAGCCCGCCTGCTGACCCTTGCCGCTGTCTGGGGGGCGAGTTTTCTGTTCATGCGCATCATCGCCCCCGAACTCGGCACCGTGCCGACCGCGTTCTTCCGCGTGTCGATCGCCTGCCTGGGCCTGGTCGCCATCGTCGCCGCCGCGCGGGTACGCTGGGACTTCCAAGGCAAGCTCGGCGCCTGCCTGGTGCTGGGCATGATCAACTCGGGCATCCCGGCGACGTTCTACTCCGTGGCCGCGCAAGTACTGCCAGCTGGCTACTCGGCGATTTTCAACGCCACCACACCGCTGATGGGCGTACTGATCGGCGTGCTGTTCTTCCGCGAACCGATGACCCTGCCCAAGCTCTGCGGCATCTTCCTGGGCCTGTTCGGCGTCGGCATCCTCAGCGGCGCTGGCCCCGTCGCGCTGGACCTGGCCTTGCTGCAAGGCGCCCTCGCCTGCCTGGCGGCCACCACCTGTTATGGCTTCGCCGGTTTTCTCGCCCGCCGCTGGGTCAGCGGCCTGGACAGCCGCCTCTCGGCCCTGGGCAGCATGCTCGGCGCCACGCTACTGCTGAGCCCGCTGTTCGCCTGGAGCGCCTTGGCTCAGCCGCCTGCCAGCTGGGGCGGCTGGCAGGTGTGGCTGTCGCTGCTCGGGTTGGGCCTGCTGTGCACCGCATTCGCCTATATCCTGTACTTCCGCCTGCTCGAAGAAATTGGCCCGGTCAAAGCCAGCACCGTGACCTTCCTGATCCCGGTATTCGGCGTATTGTGGGGGGCATGGTTGCTGGATGAACCGCTGTCGATGGCGCACCTCTACGGCGGTGTGTTGATTGGCGCGGCCTTGTGGCTGGTGCTGCGGCCGACGCGCCATTGAAGCGGGGCACACGATGAACAGTGCATACAAGAAGGTGTTGTTCCGCCTGGTGCAGGACGCAGACGGTTACCCGCCGGCCTCAGTCGAGGGCCTGTGGGCCAAGGCAGTCGACGGCGGCTACCAAGTCGATGGCATCCCGTTCTATGTCTACGGCATTGCGCCGGGCGACATCATCGACACGCGGGAGGACAGCGGTGAAACCTGGTTCGACAGCTTGCGCATCAGCAGCGGCCGCTCGGTGTTCCGGGTGATCGTCAAGCCACCGGAAACGCTCGACCAGGTGCGCGCAGCCCTGCAAGACTTTGGCTGCAACTGCGAAGCAGAACAGGCGGTGAGGATGCTTGCCGTCGAAGTCCCCTCGCAGCGCGCGCTCGACACCTTGCTCTATTACCTGCTGACCCAGCGCGAAGCCGACCTGCTGGACTTCGAGGAAGGCGTGCTGCGGCACACCATCCCCGAAGAGTTTCGCTAGAGCGCTACGCTTACGCCTCCGCCAACCGCGCAGCCGGCTTGCGGAACACGAACAGCAAGCCCACCACGATCAGCCCCATCCCCAGCAGGCTCAGCGCTGCCAAACGGTTACCGAAGATCAGGAAGTCCATCACCGCAGTCACCGCAGGCACCAGGTAGAACAGGCTGGTGACATTGACCAGATTGCCCTTGGCGATCAGGCGATACAGCAGCAGGGTCGCCAGCAACGACACCACCAGCCCCATCCACAGCAGTGCACCGACGAAGCCGCTGGTCCACTGCACGTGCAACGGTTGCAAGGGGGCGAACAGCGCGCACAGGGCAAACCCTGCCAGGTACTGCAACGGCAAGGTGCCCATGGGGTTGTCGGTGATGCGTTTCTGCAGGATCGAACCCAAGGTCATGCTGCCCAGCGCCAGCAGCGCGAACAGCATGCCGGCCAGGGACACCCCACCCAAGTTGATGCTTTGATAGACCACCATCACCAGGCCAGCAAGGCCCAGCCCCAGGCCGAACAGCCGGCTCCAGGAACGCTGACGCTCCATCAGTACTACGGTGAGGATCGGTTGCACCCCCATCACCGTGGCCATCACGCCAGGGGTGACATGGGTATTGAGCGCCAACAGATAGAAGATCTGGTAGGCCCCCAGCAACACGCAGCCGGTGCCCAGGGCGCGCAGCACCGCCCCACGACTGCGCGGCCAACGCAGGCCCAACAAGGGGCCGATCATCAACAGGCCCGCAAGGGCCAGCGCCGAGCGCAATAACAGGAAAGCGAACGGGCTGGCGTGCGCCAGGCCCAGCTTGGAGACGATTGCCCCGCTGCTCCACAGCAGGACGAACAGGCTGGTGGTGGCCGCCGAGGCCACGGATGCTTTGGAAATGACAGACATGTATTGCCACCTTTCGGGCGAATGAGCCGAACGGAGGGCGTACGCTTCAGCGAGGGAAGTAGCCGACCGTGTTCAGTAGGTTGCGAGTGCGGTGGGATGCGGCCAGAAGCCGATCAGCCCAGCACGACCACGCAAGGAGGCGGAGCTACGCCGCCTACAACGCCACTGACAGGTGGTGGGTAGTGACTGATCATGGCAGGCTGCTGGCTACCACGCACGACCTCGCCCGCGACTGGCGCGATGGCAAAACATGAGGTGGAAGGGATGGCTGGCATGAACAGGTCTTCAGGATGAGATCAATGGCCTGGACTATAGCCCGGCGTTTTCTGGCTGGCAACTGGCTAAACCGACCTTTGTAGGCGCGGTCGTTGGTTAATTTTTCACCGCCTTGGCTCGTCTGAATGCGAAACGCCGCACGCATTCACCCGCTCCGAGGACCACTCATGAACGCAAAAGCCTGGCTCTACCGGCCAGCCCAGATCACCTGCCTGCTGCTGGTCAGCGCCTACGCCCACGCGGCCAAGCCAGGTGATGTATTCCAGGACTGCAAGGACTGCCCAGAGATGGTGGTACTGCCCGCCGGCAGCTACGTGATGGGTGCACCCGATGACGAAGCCGGCCGCCAGCCCGACGAAGGCCCGCTGCACACCGTGACCTTCGCCAAGCCCTTCGCGATGAGCCGCTACCAGGTTACCGCCGGCGAGCTGGACGCCTACATCAAGGCCACCGGCACCGTCATCAAGAGCGGCGACGACCGCCCCGGCCGCTGGTGCGAAGCCAGCAAGCCCACCTACAAACAAACGGCCCGCCAACCTGCGGTCTGCGTCGACTATGACGAAGTCCAGGCCTACACCGTGTGGCTGGCAAAAAAAACCGGCAAGCCCTACCGCATGGTCAGCGAGGCTGAACGTGAATACGCCGCCCGCGGTGGCTCTACCGGCCCGTTCCCCTTCCCGTTCGACGAGCCGGGCAAGTACGAGATCAGCAAGCACGCCAACACCTACGGCCCCCGTGACGGCTACACCTTCACCGCCCCCGTGGGCAGCTACCCGGCCAATGCCTTCGGCATGTACGACATGCACGGCAACGTCTACGAGTGGGTCGCCGACTGCTACCACGAAAGCTACGAAGGCGCCCCCAGCGACGGCAGCGCCTGGGTCCAGGACCCCAAGTGCATCCGCGCGCACATGCGCGGCAACGACTGGGGCGAGCCACCGATCTTCTCGCGCTCGGCCAACCGCAACGACCGCCTCAAGACCACCCGTGGCGACTTCCTCGGCTTTCGTGTAGCCCGCGAACTCTGAACGTTGTGACGCGGTTAACAGCACCTGCGGAAAAACAGTCAATAAGAATCGTTCCGGTTTTTCACAGGTGCTGCGTCACATACAGCACATAGAAAAAACCCTTCTGCCAACGAGAACGCAACAGATGTCCATGCCATTGCCCAGTGCGCTCAACCCGCTTGCCAAAGCCTTACTGATTCGTCATTCCCTTCGCCCCCAGCGTGCGCTGTCACGCATTGGCCTGGGCCTGGCGCTGTCCTCTGCGCTGGTTGCACAGGTGCAGGCACAGGAATGGACCCTGGATATTCCCGCGCAGTCGATGAACTCGGCGCTGCAGGCGCTGGCCAAGCAGACGGATACGCAGTTGTTGTACAGCCCACAAGATATCAGCGGGCTGCGTTCTTCGGCACTGAAGGGGCGCCATGACCTGGCGTCATCGCTGCGCATCCTGTTGCAAGGGACGGGGTTGAGGTACCAGATCGATGGCAACTCGGCAACGGTGACAGCGAGTTCGGCCGCAAAGGAAGGCCAGGTCGAGCTTTCGGCGACCAACGTCAATAGCGTGGGCCTCGGCGCTACTACCGAAGGCACCGGTTCGTACACCACAGGTATCACCAGTACAGCCACGAAGATGAACCTGTCGCTTCGTGAAACGCCTCAATCGGTCACCGTGATGACGCGTCAACGCATGGATGATCAACACCTCAGCGCCATCACCGATGTGCTCAAAGAGACCCCAGGGATCACCATGTCCCAGGATGGCGGGGAGCGCTTCAACATCTACTCTCGCGGGAGTGCCATCGATACCTACCAGTTCGACGGCGTCAATACCAGCCAGGAAAACCAGACGCGCAACATGCCCAGCACGCTGCTGGACATGGCCTTGTATGACCGGGTCGAGATCGTCCGTGGCGCCACGGGCCTGATGACCGGTGCCGGCGAGCCTGGCGGCGTGATCAACTTGATCCGCAAGAAGCCGACCCGCGAGTTCAAATCCTATGTCAAGGGCAGTGTTGGATCCTGGGATAACTACCGCAGCGAAGTCGATGTCTCTGGCCCACTGACAGAAACAGGTAACGTCCGAGGGCGCATGGTTGCGGCCAAGCAAGACAACCACACGTTCATGGACTGGTATGACCAGAAGCGGGAAATCCTCTACGGCGTCGTTGAAGCCGACCTGACCGACACAACCCTCGTGCGTTTTGGTGTCGACTACCAGAAGTACAAATCGACGGGCGCGCCGGGTGTCCCGCTGCTGTTCACCAATGGCAAGCAAACCGATTTCTCGCGATCCACCAGCTCCGGCGCTCGGTGGATGTACGATGATTTCGAGACCATGAACTACACGGCGACCTTGGAGCAGCAGTTGGTCAACGACTGGAAGCTCAGGGTGGTGGCCAATTACATGGACGTCGATCGCGATGCTGACCTGGGCTGGTACCGCAGCACGTCCGGGGTCACGTACTTGAACGAGGAAACCGGCGCTGCAAGCGCCGAGCGGGCAAAGATTTCCGCCGATCAAACCCAGAAGGGCTTGGACGTCAACCTCGCCGGTACTTACGAACTGTTCGGCCGTTCCCACGATTTGGTCGTGGGGTACAACTATTCCGAATATGAAAACGACCACCACTCGCAGACCGGTGGTATCGCCACGTTCAATTTCTACACCTGGGATAACTACCTGGCCCGCGATGGCTACCGGCCCTCTCTGATTTTCAACATCAAGACACGACAAAGCGGTTACTTCGTGGCCAACCGTTTCAACATTACCGATGACCTGCACCTGCTGCTGGGTGCACGGGTTTCGCAATACACTTACGACTCCGACCTGACCTCGCTGATTGCCAACACCAACACGGTCAGCAAGATGCGTGAAACCGGCCAGGTAACCCCCTATGCCGGTGTGGTCTACGACCTGACCCCTGAACAGTCTGTCTATGTCAGCTATACCGACATCTTCAAGCCGCAGACGTCGATGGACAAAGACGGCAAGGTACTCGAGCCTGTGGTCGGCAAGAACTACGAATTGGGTTGGAAAGGCGAGTTCTTCGATGGCCGCCTGAATACCAGCGCCGCCGTGTTCATGGTAGAGCGGGACAACTTCGCCGAAATTGATCCGGGCCAACTCACACCGACCAATGGCCAGGCGTATCGTGCCGTAGACGGCGCGAAAACCAAAGGCTTCGAGTTTGAAATCGCGGGTGAGATCGCGCCTGGCTGGAATGTCCAAACCGGCTACAGCCATGCCCGTACCGAGAACGCCGACGGCGACCGTCTGACGACCCAATTGCCCATGGACACGTTCCGCCTGTGGAGCACTTATCGCCTCCAGGGCAACTGGGACAAGTTGACCGTAGGCGGCGGCGTCAACTGGGATTCCAGCAAAGCGTTGACGTTCACCAACTTCAACAATGCCAAGGTCAAGGATGACGACTATGCCGTGGCCAGCCTGATGGCGCGTTACCAGGTCACTGACCACTTGGCGGCAACGCTGAATGTGAACAACCTGTTCGACGAAAAGTACTACTCCGGCATGGCCGGCAGTTATGGCCACTATGGTGCACCGCGTAATGCCACGCTCGACCTGCGCTACGACTTCTGATGGCGTTCATCTAGCCAGGCGGGTCTAGCCGGCCACGGTGCATACGACAGGCCTGTTGAAAACGGCGCTTCCCTAACCGGAGCGCCGTTTTTTCATGCCCAGCCTTTGCGAAGGCGAGCGCCATTTACGCCTGCATACAAAAAGGGGCTATCCCGTACGGATAGCCCCTCTTGGTACTTCTACAAGGCCGTTGTTACGCGACCGTATCCACCTCCCTCAACTTAGCCACCAGGCTCTCGATCACCTCTGCATGCTTGAGGATGTCATAGTGGCCAGCTGAGACAGCGTTGCTTTCAGCATAGGCATGGGTCCAGGCAGGGCTCACGCTGCCGCCTGCCCACCAGCACGATGCCAATGCCTGGGTGGCCGGAAGCGGCTCGACCCCTTGCGACAACACCTTCAGCCGCATGGCAACGATGAATGTATGAGCCAATTCAGCGCTGCCGACTTCGGCAAACGCTGACTGCCCACCCTGCATCGCGCAGACTTCGTCGATCACCTGCTCCAGCATTGCAGTTGCAGTACCGGCTGGCACTGAGCCAATAGCCAGTTGTTCCTTGGGTACGCCCAACACGACACCCAGGAAGCCGCGTAGGTCATCGCTCCAGTCACCTTGCACGTCATTTGGCTCGGTCCCCGGCATGAAGCTGTCGACCAGCCCGAGCAACGATACCTGCTGGCCCTGGCTTTCCAGTTCCTGGGCCACCAGCACGGCCAGCGTCCCCCCCAACGACCAACCCAGCAGGCGGTAAGGCCCTTCGGGCTGCTTCTGGCGGATGTACTGGGCGTAATCGATGGCCATCGACTGAAGCGAATCGTCCACCCAGTCACGGTCGAGCAGCATTCGGCATTGCACACCGTATACGCTGCAGCGCCCCTCCAGGCGTCGGGCCAGTGGTTCATAATCGAACACCGTACCAAAGCCCGCGTGCAGGCAGAACAGGGGGGCCACATCGGGCACCCGGCTGTTGAGCAGCAACAAAGGATCGAGGCTTTCATCGGCGGCGGCATAGCCACTGAGTTCACCGATGGTCGGTTTAGCCATGACGTCCCGCAGTTTCAGCTCTATCGGAATATCATCGCTGGCGCGGACCTTCGACAACATCTTGAGCACCCGCAGCGAGTCACCGCCAAGCTCGAAGAAGTTGTCGTCCACACCCACACTTTGCACGCCCAGCACCTCTTGCCAGATGTTCACCAAGGCCTGCTCCACGGCATTGCGCGGTGCAATCCGCTGCCGCTGTGCTGCAAATTCAGGGGCAGGCAATGCATTGCGATCGATTTTGCCATTAGGTGTGAGCGGCAGCGTCGGCAACAGCACCAACTGCGCAGGCACCATGTAGTCAGGCAGCTCGGCGCGCAGAGCCTCACGCAGATGCATCGCATCGGTTGCGGCCGTACCGGTGACCACATACCCGACCAGCTGTTTGCCGGCAGCGCCCTCACGCGCCACGACTACGGCATCCCTGACATCGGCCAGGTTACGCAAGCGCGCTTCGATCTCGCCCGGTTCGATACGGAAGCCGCGCACCTTCAGCTGGCTGTCCAGGCGCCCAATGAAATCGATCACCCCGTCGGCACGGCGGCGCACGCGGTCCCCCGTCCGATACAGGCGCGCCCCTTCGGCGAAGGGGTCGGCCACGAAACGCTCGGCCGTCAGGGCACTGCGCTGGTGGTAACCCCGCGCCACACCCTCGCCCCCGATGTACAACTCACCCGCGACACCCTCTGGCAGCGGGTTGAGGTCATCATCGAGTACATGCAACGTGCGCTGGCCGACCCGATCACCGATCGGCGCATACACCGCCTCGCAACGCTGCTGTGCCGATACCTTCCACAGCATCGGCGTCACTACCGTTTCTGTAGGCCCATAACCATTGGTCAAGTACTGCGGTTGCAAGGTGCGCTTGACCAATTCGAACAAGGCATCGGGTACCGCATCCCCGCCGAAGCAATAGATGCGTACCGCAGGTGGCGCCTCTGGCTGACTCTCGGCGAACTCGGCCAACTGCTGCAGGTAGGCAGGCGGGAAGCACGCAATATCGATGCTTTGTGCCTGCAGCACCTGCCAGGTTTCTTCCGCGGTCCACAAGCGGTTCTCGCGAACCACCAGGCAACCACCGGAGGACAGGGTGGAAAGCCACCGTTCCTGGGCTCCGTCGAAGGCAAACGACATGAACAACAACTCGCGCGTGGCCTCGTCCATCTCATACAACTGGGCGATGGCCTGGCAGTGCATGCGGATTTGCCCATGGCTTACCGCCACACCTTTCGGCTTGCCGGTAGAGCCAGAGGTGTAGATCAGGTAAGCGAGGTTGTCTTCCTGTACCTGAAGCTGAGGTGCAGTCGACGGCAGCTGCGACAGCGACAACTGGTCCAGTGCCACCACGTGTTGTACGTCACCCAAACGCTCACGCAGGCTGCTGCTGGTCAGCAGCAGGTGCATGTGCGAATCCTCCACGATCCACTGCAGACGTTCCTGCGGGTAGTCAATGTCCAGTGGTACATAAGCCGCGCCGGTTTTCATCACTGCCAGGAAGGCCACGATCGTCTCGACCGAGCGCTCCAGCGCAACCCCCACCGTCGCTTCAGGCTGCGCGCCCAGGCCGATCAAATGGTGCGCAAGGCGGTTGGCGCGTTCGTCCAGTTGCGCATACGTCAGTTGCTGCCCAGCACACATGACAGCCACAGCTTGCGGCCTGGCTACCGCGTGTTGGGCAATGCGCTCAGCCAGCAACGGCAGGCCCTGTTGCTTAGGTTGCAGTTGGTTGCGCTCGCGTGCCTTGAGCGACTGCATCGGCGTGAGCATGTCCAGGCTGCCTATCGCTGCGTTCGGGTTATACAGTATGCCGGTGAGCAAGCGCTCAAAGCTGCCGCGGATCATGTCCGTTGCCGCATGAGTCAAGCGGTTTCGCAGGTACAGGAACTCGACGGACAAGGTCTCGCCCAGGTGCACGGCGAGGTCCATGGCATAGTTGGTCACGTCACGGCTACTGACTTCACCGAACCGCAGCGTGCCAGCCCCTTCCTCGCGCAGACGCTCATCCACTGGATAGTTCTCGAAGACCACGATGCTGTCGAACAGCGGTTGCCCCGCGCGCCCTGCCCAACGCTGTACGTCAGACAAGGCAGCATGTTCATGGTCTCGCAGTTCCAGGTTGTAGGCCTGAAGCTGACGTACCCACTCACCGACAACGTGATGAGGTTGTGCTGACTGCACCACTGGCAAGGTATTGATGAACAGCCCGAGCATCTCATCGGCGCCGGCCAAACCTGCTGGCCGCCCAGCTACCGTGGCCCCGAAGCACACCGTGGATTGACCGGTATAGCGCTGCAAGAGCAACAGCCAAGTGGCCTGAATCAAGGTGTTCGGGGTGACGCGCAGACGCTGTGCCTGTTCGCGTAAACGGGAGGTCTGCTGGCGGTCCCATTTCAGATACAGGGCATCATGGCCAACCTGCTTGGCATCAGGCTGTGGCGCTATGCTGCCCGCCAGCAGCGTCGGGCTTTCCAGCCCTTGCAACTTACTGCTCCAGAACGTCTCGAGCGCGCTTTGCGGCTGCTCGCCCAGCCAACGGATGTAGTCAGCGAAGCGGCCGAGCGGCGCCTTGGCAGCATGACCGTGGTAATGCTGCAGCACCTCGCCCAGCAGGCGTGAGTTGCTCCAGCCATCCATCAGGATGTGATGGCGTGTCCAGATCAGGTGCAAGCGTGCGTCTTCGAGCTTGACCAATGTCAACCTCATCAGCGGTGCAGCCATCAGGTCAAAGCCTTCTGCCGCCTCCCTTGCAGCCAAGTCTTGCAATGCCTGAGCGGTATCATCACGGCCGCGCCAGTCAAGCACTTGCACAGGCAGGGTGGCGTGGCGATGGACCACTTGCAGCGGCTGGTCTGCTTTGGCAGACAACCAGAAGCCGGTACGCAGGATGTCATGGCGCGCAATCACATGGTTCCAGGCCGCGATGAAACGCTCGACTTCAAGGCCTTCGACTTCTACTGCGGTCTGATTGATGTAGAGCGCGGCTTCCGAGCCCTGCAGCGTGTGGAAGAGCATGCCCTGCTGCATCGGGGATAGCGGGTAGAGATCGGCAATGTCCGCAGCTGCAACCGGCAAGCTGTCCAGCTGAGCCTGGGTAAGGCCCGCCAATGGGAAGTCCGATGGTGTGACACCTCGATGGGACGGTTCGCAGCAGTGGGCCACCAACGCTCTCAACTCATCGGCATACGCGTCCGCCAGCTGCTTGAGTGTCGCCTCGTCGAACCGCTCGCGGCTGAAGCTCCAGCTCACCTTCAATTCGCCGCCATACACCTGGCTGTTCACTGTCAGCAAGCTGGGCAATGGCGCGTCTGCGTCCTGGTTAGCACCCGCGTACTCCTTGGCAGGCACGAACAGGCTCGACTCGCCGTCAAAGCTACCGTCGAACTGCCCCAGGTAGTTGAACACGATTTCCCCCTGGGGCAGCGCCGCGAGCACATCACGCGCGTTGTCCCCGCCCAGGTATCGCAGCAGACCATACCCGACCCCTTTATTGGGTACTGCGCGCAATTGCTCCTTGATGGCCTTGATCGAGTCGCCCAGGCCAGCGTGAGGGCGCAAGGTGATCGGATACATGCTGGTAAACCAGCCTACCGTGCGGCTCAGGTCGATGCCATCGAACAGGTCTTCCCGACCATGGCCTTCCAGGCGCACCAACACTTCCGGGCGCCCCGTCCAACGGCCCACTACCCTGGCCAGCGCAGTCAGCAGCAAGTCGTTGATCTGTGTGCGATAGGCCACCGGGGCTTGCTGAAGCAGTTGCCGCGTGGTCTCGCGGTCCAATTTAGTGCTGACCGACGCCGCATGTTTGAGCAGGTTTTCGCCCTGCGGGTAGTCACACGGCAGCGCGTCATTGGCGCCCTGCAGTTGTGTTTGCCAGAAGCCCAGCTCGGCCTGCAACTCAGGGCTGGTGGCATGACGCTGTACATGCTCCGCCCAGACTTTGAACGCGCAGGTCTTGGCCGGCAAGCGCAGCGCATTACCGGCCCGCAGTGCTTGGTATGCCTGTTGCAAATCCTCCAACAGCACCCGCCACGACACACCATCCACAACCAGGTGGTGGATCACCAGCAGCACGCGTTGGCTGCCATCGGCGAGGTTAGCCAGCACCGCCCGCACCAGCGGGCCCTGCTCCAGGCTCAAGCTGCGCTGGGCTTCTTCGACAAGAGGCTGAAGGTCGTCTGCATTGACGGCTGAGCGCGTCCACAGTTGATGGGGTAGCGCTTCGCGGAACTCGGCTTGCCAGGCGCCACCCTTCGACTCGAAGCGCAAGCGCAGTACATCATGGTGCTCGACCAGTGCGAGCAAAGCTGCGTCCAGCGTATCCGAGTCCAGTCGTTCACTCGGTGTCAGCAGTACCGACTGGTTCCAGTGGTGTCGTTGAGGAATATCCGCCTCGAAGAACCAGTGCTGAATCGGTATCAGCGGCGTGACGCCGGTTACCGGCCCTTGATCGATGACAGCACTCGCCGCGCGGCGGGCCACGGCTGCCAGGCCTTGAACTGTTTGAACCTGGAACAATTCCTTGGGTGTGAACTGGATGTTTTGCAGGCGTGCGCGACTGACCACCTGCAGCGACACGATAGAGTCGCCCCCCAACTCGAAGAAGTTGTCACTCAAGCCGACGCGTTCCAACCTGAGTACATCTGCCCAGATCGCCGCGATCTGC
>NZ_BNTL01000034.1:0-33960 GCF_022179005.1 Pseudomonas sp. PAGU 2196
GGCCAACCATGAGGCCAACCACGAAGCGAATCACGAAGCGAATCACAGTGTTGGCGAGGCCCACGGTGTAGGGCATGGCGCCGATGATGGTGCCGATCATGATGTCGGCGATGATCATGGCGGTGACCGCACCTAGCATTTGAGTGGCACATACCGGCCTCTTCGCGGGTAAACCCGCTCCCACAGGATCTTCACTGGCCTTGAAAGCAGTGGAATACCTGTGGGAGCGGGTTTACCCGCGAAGAGGCCGGTACAGGCACTGCACATTTCAAATCGACAACCGCACCACCCGGTTATCCATAACCTGCGATTCTTGCCCCCGCCTTTTGTTCACCACCAACTCGCCAATCGCAATCAGCCGGGTCCGGGTGATGTTGCGCGACAGCCCCAGCAACTGCGCGGTATGCACCTGGTTGTAATGGCAAAAACGGTACGCCGAGCGCAGCAGGGCATTTTCGACCTTCTCGTACAGCCCCCCGGGCTGCTCCTCGTACAATTGGCTAAACGCCCGCTGCAGCAGTTCCTCCACGGCATTGCTGGCAGGCTCCTCCTGCCGTTCGATACGCAGGTTGGACAGCCGCAAATCCTGCGCCTGGATCACCCCGTCAGCACAGGTCAACAAGCTGTGGTGAATGACGTTTTCCAACTCACGGATATTGCCCGGCCACGCATAGTCAACCAGCTTGGCCTGGGCCGTCGGGCTCAGTTCCACCGGCCCGTAGCCCAGCCGGTCGCTGTAGCTGCGAATGAAATGACGCGCCAATGGCAGGATGTCACCTGGCCGGTCACGCAGCGGGTGCAACTGCAAGGTCACCACGTTCAGCCGGTAATACAGGTCCTCGCGAAAATGCCCGGCATTGATGGCCTTCTCCAGCTGCACGTTGGTCGCCGCCAGCACCCGCACATTGATCGGGATGCTTTTGCGTGAACCCAGCCGCACCACTTCGCGCTCCTGCAACACCCGCAGCAGCTTGACCTGGATCGGCAAGGGCAGGTCGCCAATCTCATCGAGGAACAGCGTGCCACCGTCAGCCTCCTCGAACCAGCCGGCCTTGGCCGCCAGGGCGCCGGTGAAGGCGCCTTTTTCATGGCCGAACAGCTCGGCCTCCACCAGCGACTCGGAAAACGCCCCGCAATTGACCGCGACGAATGGGCCGTTACGCCGGCCGCTGAGGTTATGAATATGGCGTGCGACCAGCTCCTTGCCCGTGCCGGTTTCGCCGATGATCAGCACGCTCGCCTCACTCGGCGCGACCTGTTGCAGGTGGGCGAGCAGCGCCTGTGACCTGGGGTCTTCGAAAACCTGCGCGGTCGCCCTGATCGAGGTGGCCAGTGTCGGGGACGGGGGGAGGGTCAGTAGTTGCATGGGCAATCCTCAGGAATAGAAGGAGGGGGCAGGGCGCTTGCCGTTGAGGGCCCACTCGCCCAACTCATGGATGCGGTAGTCCACGGGGTCGTGCAGGGTCTGTGTCCTCAGGTTGCGCCAGTGGCGGTCGAAGCGCAGCGAGGCGTGGGTAGCGCGGGCACCGGTGACCTCGAACAGCCGGTTGCAGATATCCAGGCCATGGCGGCTGGCGGCAACCTTGGCAGTGCCGATGGCCAGGGCCAGGTCGCCGCGTTCCTCTGCGCTCAAAGCATGCTCCTTGGTCCAGGCGCTATCGAGCTGGCGGGCAGCGCGCTCGATCAGCAAACGGACGCTTTCCAGGCCGACCCAGAACTCGCCGTAATGGCGCAGCACATAAGGGTCTTCGGCAGTGGTGGTGGCGTTTGAGCGGAACCACGGCCGGCTTTCCTTGAGGGTGTACTGGCGGGCTTCCTCGTACGCGCCTTCGGCGATACCCAGGAACAGGTTGGTAAAATGCAGTTGCGCAATCAGCGGGCGCAAGGCGGCGAAGGGCGTGCTCAGCGGCCCTGGGTCGAGCAGCAGTTCAGTGTGCTCGACCCGCACTCGTTCAAACGTGGCGCTGCCGCTGTCGGTCTGGCGCTGGCCGATGTTGTGCCAGTCGCCGTGCAGGCTGATACCGGTGCGGCCACTGGGGATCGCGGCGATCAGCAGTTTGCCGCCCGCGCGTTCGTCCACGGCGGAGGCGATCAGCATTTCCGAGTCGCTGGCACCGGAGCAGAAGCTCTTCTTGCCAGAGAACTCGCACCAACCGTCGAAGTGCTTGACCACGGTGCGTGTGTCCAGCGGGTTGAGGGCGTTACCCCAAAACCACTGCTTGCGTGCAGTCTGCTCGAACCACGGCTGCCATTGGTCTGGGCGCGAAAACAGGCGCACGGTGGCCAGCATCAGGTGATGGAAACCGAAGACGTGGGCAATGGAGCTGTCGACCCGGGCGAACTCGCGCACCACTTCGAAAGTATCGAACCAGCTCGCGCCTTGGCCACCGAACGCTTGTGGGATAGCCAGCGACAACAGGCCGCTGCCACGCAGCGCGTCGCGCTCAGCCTTGGGCGTACCGCCGCGCTCGTCACGCTCGACGGCGGTCTGGGCGAACTGCCCAGCCAACTCGCGGGCGATGGCCAGGGCAGGGCGTGGTGCCGTGTTTACCGGTGCATTCATGGCCGCTCCTCAGGCGCTTTTGCGCAGCGCGTGATGGGCGCCGAACAGCGGCACAGCACGTTCGGCGGCCAGGCGGATACGCGCGGCGAGGGCCTCGCTGGAAACGCGGTAGTCGGCCAGTTCCGCTTGGCTGGCAAACACACCAATCGGCAGTGTCAGGGCCTGGAGGAAGCTGAACAGCGGGCGCAACTGGTGATCGAGCACCAGCGCGTGGCGCTCACTGCCCCCAGTGGCGGCGAGCAGCACTGGGGTGTCGACCAGGGCGTCCTGGCCAATAAGGTCGAACAGGTGCTTGAAGTGGCCGGTAAAGCTGCCGCGGTACACCGGCGTGGTCACCACCAGCAGGTCGGCCTTTTCCACCAGCCGCAGTTGCTGCTCCACGGCCTCGGGCAGCTCGCTTCGCCACAGGGCACTGCCCAACGGGCGGGCAATGTCACCCAGGTCGATGAGGTGGGGCTTGATGTTCAGGTGTTCGGCCAGTTCCGCGAGGATCGCCTCGGTCAGGGCCAAGGTGCGCGAAGGGCGGGAAGTACCGCCAGACAGGGCGACGACATTCAGTGGGGTGCTCATGGGCAAGTCTCCGGTTCGGGTTGAGCGGGGGACTTTGCTGGAGCAATCGTCGTGCCGTTTATAAAACCTATTTTAGATCAACTGGTTACGCGTTTTAGCGCCCGGGGCGATGTTGCCGTGCGGGCGCTGGCTGTTGATCGGGTGTTGCGCTGCAGACAGTTGGCCGGGTGTTGGCGGCTGTACAGTTGGGAGAGTTATAGAGGATTTGGGTGCGGCCAAAAAAGAATAAGAACTTATATTCTTATTCCGCTGACCATTCGGCTACAGAGGCATTGCGTGCTTAGACGGTTTGCCCGTCCCAACAATCCCCTGCACAAACATCACCAGTTGCTCCCGCGCCATCATCACCGCCCCCCACTGCGCCTGCCCGCACAGCAGGCCCAGCACTGCATGGGCAATCGACCGTGCGCGGGCTGCAGTTAGCCCGCATTCGGCCGCGACAATGTCGCTGAGCAGCCCGCTGTATTCGGCCTTCAACTGTTCCACCTGCAACACCTGCTCCTCACTCAGGTTGACCGCCTCGCGCGTCAGCAGGGTCAGCTTGTCTGGGTTGGCCTGGCTGTAGGCGACAAAGGCCTGGACGAAGCACTGCAAGCGCTCGCTGGTGGAGCCGGCGCCTTTGAGGCATTGTCGGGTTTCGTACAGCAAGTCGGCCAGGCTCGATTCGATCAGCTCGAACAATAGACCTTGCTTGCTCTCGATGTGGTGGTACAGCGACCCGGCATGCAAGCCCAGGTGGCTGGCCAGGTCGCGCAGGCCGATGGCCTGGTAGCCGCGGCTGGCAAACAGCGTGCTGGCCGCCTCCAGCAGGCGATCCCGGGCTTGCGGGGCAGGGACGGGCGAGAGGCTGGAGGCGGGCATGGCGGGACCTTTCGGCGAATTGATGTTTGACCAAATGTAAGACAACAGGCATCTTACGTAAAGACTCAATCGCGGAGGTGTTGTGTGGATAATCAAACGGTGGTGATCGTAGGTGGCGCCTCGGGTCTGGGCCTGGAAACAGCCCGGCTGATGGCCAAGCGTGGCGCCGGCAAGATCGGCCTGATCGACCGAAATGAGCAGTTGTTGGTACAAGCAGCCGAAGCGTTGCGCGGGCAGGGTGTAGAGGTGGCCATCGCGGTCGGCGACATCGCCCGCAAGGACACCGCCCATGCCGCCTTCGCCGAAATTGTCGAAGCCCTGGGCCGGGTCCATTGCCTGGTCAACAGCGCGGCGATCTACCCGCGCCAGGATATCTTCGAGATCAGCGATGAAGAGTGGGACCTGGAGAACGCCGTCAACATCAAAGGCACCTACCACATGATGGTCGCCGCCGTGCGCCACATGCAGCAGTACGTGGCAGCGCCCGCAGTGACGGGGCGTATCGTCAACGTCACCTCCGTGGATGCGTTCAAGGCTCACCCCCAGAATGCCCATTACGCGGCAACCAAGGCCGCGGTGGTCAGCCTGACCAAATCGTTCGCCCAGGCCTGTGCCAAGGACCAGATCCTGGTCAACTCGGTGGCCCCGGCCGGCTTTGCCACCGAACGCGCCAAGCAACTGGGCTTCCTGGGCGAGCTGGCAGCTGCCAACCCGCTGGGCCGCGCAGCGGAGCCGGCAGAAATCGCCGAATGGATCGTGATGATGGGCAGTAGCCGCAACAGCTACGCCACCGGCGAAAACGTGATCGTCAGCGGAGGCTACATCTATGCCTGAAGTCGCTTTCCCCGAGGGCTACCAGCGCGCGCTGGTGACCGGGGCCACCAGCGGTATCGGCAAGGCGATCGTGCTGGCGCTGCGCGATGCCGGCCTGCAGGTCATCGCTGTGGGGCGCAGCCCCGAAGCGTTGGCAGAACTTGCCCGTGAGCCGGGCGTGACAACCCTGCAGGCAGACGTGCGTGACTACCGTGCGTTGAGTACCGCGCTGGAGGGGCTGCCGGTGGACGTGCTGGTGAACAATGCTGGCATTCTCTCGACCCGTGCCGCCTTCCAGGACATTGACGAGGACGAGATCGACAACATGCTCGACATCAACCTCAAGGCGCCGCTGCACCTGACGCGCCAGGTGTTGCCGGGCATGCTCGAGCGGGGCAGGGGGCATCTGTTTTTCATCGGCTCCAGTGCCGGCCGCGCGCCACACCCAGGGGCCGCGGTGTATGGCGCTTCCAAGGCTGGCGTGAGCTTGTTCTGCGATGCCTTGCGCTGCGACCTGCTGGGCAGTGGCGTGCGGGTGACCGAGATTGCCCCGGGCCGAGTACAGACCCAGCTGTACAAGACGGCGATGGGCATGCAGGCGGCGGGCAGCGAGCTGTATGACGGTTATGAGTCGATCCAGCCGGCGGACATCGCCCAACTGCTGCTGGCGGCATTGAAGATGCCACGGCAGGTGGATGTGTCGCGGCTTGAAGTGTTCCCTACCGCACAGGCGGTGGGGGGTGGGCGGATGGTCAAGACAGCGGGCTGACCTGGGCGGCCTCTTCGCAGGTGTGTGGGAGCGGGTTTACCCGCGAAGAGGCCCTCGAAATCATTACAGAATTCCAGCCGCAGATGCTTGACCACATGTAAGACAACATATAACTTACATGAAGACCGTTTCAGCAGGTCAAGACAACTACAAAGCATTGCAGGGGATATGACGATGACTGCGACATCATGCCGGGTCGGCGTGGACATAGGCGGGACCTTCACCGATATCGCGCTGGATGTGGACGGCGTGCTGCATTCGACCAAGATCCTGACCGACTACGAGCTGCCCGAGCGGGCCATCCTCACCGGCGTGCGCCAGGTGGTGGAGCAGGCTGGCCTGGCCCTTTCGGATATCGATCAGCTGATCCATGGCACCACCCTGGCTACCAACGCGCTGATCGAGCGCCGCGGTGCACGCACCGCCTTCATCACCACCGAAGGCTTGCGTGACACCCTGGAGATGCGCACCGAAAACCGCTTCGAGCAGTACGACATCAACATTGTCCTGCCGCCGCCACTGATCGACCGCGAACACCGCTATACCCTGCGTGAACGCCTGGATGTCAAAGGCCGGGTGCTGATCGCCCCCGAGCAGGCCGAGATCGACGCGCTGGTCGAGCGCATCGCCGAAGGTGATTACCAGAGCGTGGCCATCGGCTTCATCCACAGTTATGTCAACGGCGCCCACGAACGTCAGCTGCGCGACGCGCTGCAGGCACGCCTGCCGCAGCTGTCGATCTCGATTTCCAGCGAAGTCTCACCGCAGATGCGCGAGTTCGAGCGCTTCAACACCGTGTGTGCCAACGCCTACGTCAAGCCGCTGATCAAGTCCTACCTCGACCGCCTGGTGGTGACCCTCAAGCAAGAGGGCGCCGATTGCCCGGTGTTCATGATCCACTCCGGTGGCGGCATCATCTCGGTGCAAAGCGCCGCCGAGTTCCCGGTGCGCCTGGTGGAGTCGGGGCCAGCCGGTGGTGCGATTTTCGCCGCTGATATCGCGCGCCGTTACCAATTGGAAAACGTGCTGTCGTTCGACATGGGCGGCACCACGGCGAAGATTTGCCTGATCGAGGACCAGGTGCCCAAAACCGCCAAGACCTTCGAAGTGGCCCGCACCTATCGCTTCAAGAAGGGCAGTGGCATGCCGATCTCCATCCCGGTGGTAGAAATGGTCGAGATCGGCGCTGGCGGCGGTTCGATCGCCAGCATCGACAGCATGCGCCAGATTCGCGTCGGCCCGCACAGCGCCGCTTCCGAACCCGGCCCGGCCTGCTATGGCAGAGGTGGCCTGGAGCCGACCATCACCGACGCCAACCTGCTGCTCGGCCGCCTGGATGCAGACAACTTCGCAGGGGGCGCCCTGCGCCTCTCCACCGACAGCGCCGCCAATGCCATGGCCCGGGTGATTGGCCAACCACTGGGCATCGCTGCCGACACGGCCGCCTTCGGCGTGTGTGAAGTGGTCGACGAAAACATGGCCAACGCCGGCCGTGTGCACGCCGTGGAAAGCGGCAAGGACATTGCCGACTACACCATGATCACCTTCGGCGGCGGCGGCCCGCTGCATGCAGCGCGGCTGTGCGAGAAGATGGGCGTGTCACGCTTCATCGTCCCAGCCGGTGCGGGGGTGGGCTCGGCCATCGGCTTCCTGCGGGCGCCGTTCGGCTACGAAGCCGTGCGCAGTGCGTTCGTGCGCTTGTCCGAATTCGATGCCGCGCGCATCAACGACCTGATCGCAGAAATGAAAGCCGAGTCGCTGGGCTTCCTGCGCCAGGGCATGCCCGAGGGTGAGCCGGAGATGGATTGCACCGCGTTCATGCGTTACGTCGGCCAGGGCTGGGAAATCCCCGTTGCGCTCCCGTTCAAGCCCTTCAGCAATGCCGATACCGCGCAGTTCAAAAGCCTCTTTGAAGAGGCCTACACGCACTTCTTCGGTCGCCCGATCGAGGGGCCAGACATCGAGATCGTCAGCTGGTCGGTCAAGGCCAGTTCGCCCCTGCCGCCGGTGCAGCAAGTGGAAGAGGTCAAGGCCTCCTACCGCGCCCAAGAGCAGGCCAAGCGCCCAGTGTTCGATGTGGCTGCCGGTGGTTTCGTCGAGGCCGGCATTCACCCGCGCGAAGCGCTGCAGGTGGGTGCCCGCGTCGACGGCCCGGCGATCATCGTCGAGCGCGAAACCTCGACCTTCGTCACCTCCAACTTCACCGCCACGGTCCAGCCAGACGGCTGCCTGCTGGTCGTGCGCCGCTAACGCCTGATTCGGAAGCCAGAACCATGAGCGATACGTTGATCGACATTCAAATGCAGGTGATGTGGAACCGCCTGGTCTCGGTGGTCGAAGAGCAGGCGCTGACGTTGATCCGCACCGCCTTCTCCACCAGTGTGCGTGAGGCGGGCGACCTGTCTGCCGGCGTCTTCGACCGCACCGGCAACATGCTGGCCCAGGCGGTCACCGGTACGCCGGGCCACGTCAATACCATGGCCGAGGCAGTGGCGCACTTCATCAATGACATTGGTGAGGACAACATCTTCGAGGGTGACGTCTATGTGACCAACGACCCGTGGAAGGGCACGGGCCACCTGCACGACATCACCATCGTTTCGCCGTCCTTCTACAAGGGCAGGCTGATCGGCTACTTCGCCAGCACCGCCCATGTGGTCGATATCGGTGGCCGCGGCTTTGGCCCGGATGCCCGCGAGGTGTATGAAGAAGGCCTGTTCATCCCGATCATGAAGCTGTTCGAGCGTGGCAAGGTCAACCGTGACCTGATCAACATCCTGCGCAACAACGTGCGCGAGAACGACCGCGTCGTGGGTGACTTCTACGCCTTGTCGGCATGCAACGAAACCGGCCACAAGCGCCTGCTCGACATGCTCGACGAGTTCCAGCTGGATGACCTGGAGCACATTGGCGGTTTCATTCTGGAGCACAGCCGCCGGGCCACGCTGGAATGCTTCAAATCGCTGCCCCACGGCACCTACAGCAACAGCATGACCTTGGACGGCTATGACGTGCCGGTGACCCTGGCGGTGACCCTCACCGTTGGCCCCGATGGCATCAAGAGCGACTTCACCGGCACCTCGGGCATGAGCCAGTTCGGCATCAACGTGCCCCTGGGCTATGCCAAGGCCTATGCCTGCTATGGGCTCAAATGCATCGTTGCGCCGGAGATCCCCAACAACACGGCGTCACTGGCGCCGTTCGAGGTCACTGCGCCCGAGGGTTGCATCCTCAATGCCAAGCACCCGGCGCCGGTGTCGGTGCGTCACGTACTGGGCCACTTCGTACCAGACCTGGTGCTGGGAGCGCTGCACAAGTGCCTGCCGGGCAAGGTCCCGGCAGAAGGCGCCAGTGCGCTGTGGAACCTGCACTTGAGCGTGCGTCCGTTGGAGAGCAACCCAAGTGGGCGCAACGCCGAGATGCTGATGTTCAACAGCGGTGGCATGGGCGCGCGCTCGGCGATGGATGGCCTGAGCGCCACGGCATTCCCCAGCGGCGTGCACACCATGCCAGTGGAGGCCACCGAGCATGCTGGCCCCGTGGTGGTCTGGCGCAAAGAGTTGCGTGAGGGCTCCGGTGGCGCGGGTCAGCTGCGCGGCGGCCTGGGCCAGGAAATTGAAGTGTCGGCGGCTGAGGGCTACAGCTTCCGCTTCAGCGCCATGTTCGACCGCATTCAGCATGCTGCCCGCGGCCTTGAGGGTGGGCAGGCCGGTGCCGAAGGCTACGTCGGCCTGGATGACGGCACCCTGCTGCGCGGCAAGGGCCAGCAGTTCGTCCCCGCAGAGCGCCGCCTGGTGCTGCGCCTGCCCGGTGGCGGCGGCTATGGCGACCCGCGTCAGCGCGACCGCCAGCAGGTCGAGCGGGACGTGCGCTTTGGCTACATCAGCGCCGAACAGGCGCGTGACGACTACGGCTTCGATGCCGCACAGGAGCGCTAGACCATGGATGTGCAAAGCAGCCGCGTACGCGCGGTAAAAAGCTCGCCGAGCATGGCCGTGTCGGTGCTGGCCAAGCAGATGCTGGCCCAGGGCGAGCCGGTGATCAACCTGAGCCTCGGCGAGCCGGACTACAACGTCCCGGGTCATGTCATCGAGGCCGCGCACCAGGCGATGCTGGCCGGCAACAACCACTACACCGGGCCCAACGGCCTGGAGGTGCTGCGCCAGGCCATCGTCGACAAGTTCGCCCGGGAAAACGACCTGGCCTATGGCCTGGATGAGATCTGCGTCGGCAACGGCGCCAAACAGCTGCTGTTCAACGCCTTCCTGGCCACCCTTGAGCCGGGTGACGAAGTGATCACCCCGGCGCCGTACTGGGTGTCGTACACCGACATGGCGATGCTCAACGGCGGCGTGCCCAAGGTCATACCGTGCGATGCGGCGCAGGGCTTCAAGCTCAAGCCTGATCAACTGGAGGCGGCCATCACCCCGCGCACCCGCTGGCTGATGCTGAATTCGCCGAACAACCCGAGCGGGGCGATCTTTACCCGTGAGGAGTTCGCTGCGCTGGGCGAGGTACTGGACCGTCACCCCCATGTGCTGGTGATCTCCGATGAGATCTACGAGCACATCGTCCTCGGCGACCAGCCCTTCGTGTCCTTTGTCACGGCGTGCCCGCACCTGCGCGAGCGCACCTTGCTGATCAACGGGGTGTCCAAGGCTTATGCCATGACCGGCTACCGCCTGGGCTACGCGGCAGGCCCCAAGGACCTGGTCGTCGCGATGAACAAGACCCAGTCGCAGACTACAACCTGCCCGTCGAGCATTTCTCAATTGGCAGCGATGGCGGCCCTCAATGGTCCGCAGGACTTCGTCCGCGAGGCCAACCGCGAGTACCAGGCGCGGGGTGCGCTGGTGGTGCGCGGGCTGGCCGACATCAAGGGGCTGAGCCTGCAAATGCCGCAAGGGGCGTTCTATGCCTTCCCCAATGTCGCGGCGTTCATGGGCAAACACACGCCAGATGGCCAGGTAATCGCCAACGATGCCGACCTGTCGGCCTACTTGCTGCGGGTCGGCAAGGTGGCCACCGTGCCGGGCTCGGCCTTCGGCCTGGAACCCTACATACGCCTGTCGTTCGCCACGTCGCGGCAGGAACTGGAACAAGCCCTGGGGCAATTGCGCGATGCGTTCGCGGCCTTGTCCTGAGCCCTTGCAGACAAAGAGGTAATACATGAGCAAGCCATTCAAACGCCTGCTGATCACCGGCGCCGCCGGGCGCCTGGGCAGCGTGCTGCGCAAGCACCTGGCAGCCTTTGCCGATGAGTTGCGCCTGACCGACATCGCTGACCTGGGCCATGCAGCGCCGCACGAGCAACTGATCCGCTGCGACTTGGCCAACTTCAACGATGTGCTGCCGCTGACCGAAGGCGTCGATGCCATTGTGCATGCCGGTGGCGTGCCGCTCGAAGACACCTTCGACAAGATCCTCAACGGCAACATCGTCGGCACCTACAACATCTACGAAGCGGCTCGACGCAATGGCGTGAAGCGGGTGGTGTACACCAGCTCCAACCATGCCATCGGCTTCTATGACCGCACCGAGACCATCGACGCCACTGCTGCGCATCGCCCCGACAGCCTGTACGGCGTCAGCAAGTGCTTCGCCGAGGACCTGGGCCGCTATTACTGGGACAAGTTCGGCGTCGAGTCGGTGAACCTGCGCATTGGCTCGTCGTTCCCCGAGCCCCTGGACCGACGCATGCTCGCCACCTGGCTGTCGTTCGACGACTTTGCCCAGCTCACCGAGCGCTCGCTGCTGGCGCCGCGGGTCGGGCACATGATCGTCTACGGCATGTCGGCCAACCGCGAAAGCCTGTGGGACAACCGCCTGGCGTCGTCGCTTGGCTACGTGCCCAAGGACAGCGCCGACAGCTACCGCGACAAGGTGCTGGCCGAGCACCCGCCGCTCGACCCGAACGAGCCTGCAGCGCGCTACCACGGTGGCAACTTCGCCGGCGCCGGGCACTTCGAAGACCCGATCTAACGCCCACATCAGAAGAGAGCTTATTCCATGGCTTCTACCGCTAAACAACACAACTACGATGTGGTGATCGTCGGCGGCGCGGTCAACGGCAGTGCCACCGCCTACTTCCTGGCCAATAACCCTGACTTCAAGGGGTCGGTACTGGTCATCGAGCGCGACTGGACCTACAACAAGTCGGCCACCGCGCTGTCGAGCAGCTCGATCCGCCAGCAGTTTTCCAACCCGATCAATATCGAAATCTCCAAGTTCGGCGCCGAGTTCGTGCGTAACTTCCCCGAGGTGATGGCGGTGGACGGCGACCGTCCGGACCTCGCCTTCCACGAGAACGGCTACCTGTTCCTGGGCGACGACAAGGGCTATGAAGTGCTGCGCCGGTTGCACGACACCCAGGTCTCGCATGGCGCCGATGTGCATTTGCTCGACCCTGAGCAGCTCCAGCGCAAGTTCCCGTGGGTGAACATCGACAGCCTGGCCGGGGCGAGCTACGGCCAGAGCGGTGAAGGCTGGTTCGACAGCCTGGGCATGCTCAACGGCTTCCGGCGCAAGGCGCGCGCGATGGGCATCGAGTACATCGAGAACGAGGTGGTGGGTATCCAGCGCGAAGGCGATCGCATCACCGCGGTGCAACTGGCCAGTGGCGAGCGCATCGGTTGTGGCCTGCTGGTCAACTGCGCCGGCACCCGGGGCACCAAGGTGGCGCGCATGGCCGGCCTGGACATCCCGGTCGAACCACGTCGCCGCTCGCTGTTCGTGTTCGACTGCCGCACCCCGCTGCAAGGCACCGTGCCGCTGACTATCGACCCGACCGGGGTGTTCTTCCGCCCTGAGGGCAAGTTCTACTTGGGCGGCACCTACCCGAAAAACGACCCGGAAGTGGACTTCGAAGACTTCGACGTACTGCACGAAGAGTTCGACGAAGAAGTCTGGCCGATCCTCGCCGAGCGCGTACCTGCCTTCGAGGGCATCAAGGTGGTCAACTTCTGGGCTGGTCACTACGACTTCTGCGTGCTCGACCATAACGCCATCGTCGGGCCGCACAACGAGGTCAGCAACTTCCTGTTCTGCAACGGCTTCAGTGGCCATGGCCTGCAACAGGCGCCGGCCATCGGCCGTGGGTTGTCCGAGCTGATCACCTATGGCAGCTACCGCTCGCTGGACCTGAGCGCGCTGTCCTACCAGCGGGTCATCGACAACAAGCCGTTTTTGGAAGACTCGGTCATCTGACTGCACTGCCTGAGGAGAACAACAATGAGTAACGCTGAAGTGAAGCGCAGTGGCGGTCAGGTACTGGTCGATGCCTTGCGGGTGAACGGCGTGGAGCGCGCTTTCTGTGTGCCGGGTGAAAGCTACCTGGCGGTGCTCGACGCGCTGCATGATGTGCAGGACGAAATTGACCTGATCGTCTGCCGCCAGGAGGGCGGGGCGGCGTACATGGCCGAGGCCTACGGCAAGCTCACCGGCAAGCCGGGTATCTGCTTCGTTACCCGTGGCCCTGGGGCCACCAATGCCTCGGTCGGTGTACACACCGCCTTCCAAGACTCCACGCCGATGCTGCTGTTCATTGGCCAGGTGGCCCGTGACCAGATTGAGCGCGAAGCCTTCCAGGAGGTGGATTACCGGCGCATGTTCGGCCAGATGGCCAAGTGGGTGGTGCAGATCGACGATGCGGCGCGCATCCCCGAACTGGTTAACCAAGCCTTCCAGCGCGCCATCAGCGGCCGCCCGGGGCCGGTGGTGATCGCGCTGCCGGAAGACATGCTCACCGACCTGGTGCAAGTTGCCGATGCTCGCCCGGCGCAGCGCGTTGAGGCGGCCCCGGCGCCTGCTGCGCTGGATGAGCTGCAAGCCTTGTTGGCCAAGGCGAGTAAGCCCCTGGTCATCGCCGGTGGGGGCGGTTGGAACGACCACGCCGTGGCTGACCTCAAGCGTTTCGTGCAGGTTCAAAATCTGCCGCTGGCGGCGTCATTCCGCTGCCAGGACCTGTTCGACAACACCGAC
Source organism: Pseudomonas sp. PAGU 2196 (assembly GCF_022179005.1). NCBI lineage: Bacteria > Pseudomonadati > Pseudomonadota > Gammaproteobacteria > Pseudomonadales > Pseudomonadaceae > Pseudomonas > Pseudomonas sp. PAGU 2196. The sequence goes on from NZ_BNTL01000034.1 coordinate 13,557, forward strand.
CCGCATTACGCCGGCGACCTCGGCCTGGCAGCCGGTCCGATACTGGTCGATGCGGTGAAGCAATCGGACCTGCTGATCGTGGTCGGTGCCCGGCTGGGTGAGATGACCACAGGTGGCTACGCCCTGGTCGAGATCCCCACGCCCAAGCAGGCGTTGGTGCACGTGCATGCGAGCGCGGAGGAAATCGGCCGTGTCTATCAGCCGACTTTGGGGATCAATGCTGGCCCGGCCAGTTTCCTGAGCCAGGCTGCGGCGCTGCCAGCCGTGCAGCCGCACGCCTTCGGTGACTGGACCGCCAGCCTCAACAGCGGCTATCGCGGCAACTTCGAGACGCCGCGCTCGCCCGGCGCTGTGCAGATGAGCGAAGTGATCGCCTGGCTGAACAAGACCCTGCCAGCCGACAGTATCCTCACCTGCGGTGCCGGCAACTACACCGGTTGGGTGCACCGGGGCTACCAGCACCGGGTGTTCCGCACCTTGCTAGGGCCAACCAACGGCTCCATGGGCTACGGCGTGCCTGCAGCCGTGGCAGCCAAGCTGACCTATCCGCAGCGCACTGTGGTGGCGTTCGCGGGTGATGGTTGCTTCCTGATGAATGGCCAGGAGTTGGCCACGGCGGCGCACTACGATGCGCGGGTGATCACCGTGGTGGTCAACAACGGCATGTACGGCACCATCCGCATGCACCAGGAGCGGACCTACCCCGGCCGCGTGAGTGGCACCGAGCTGCACAATCCGGACTTCGCTGCGTTGGCTCGCGCCTATGGCCTGCATGGCGAAACCGTCACCCGCACCGAAGATTTCGCGGGGGCCTTCGAGCGCTGCCAGGCCTCGGGTAAACCGGCCCTGATCGAGGTGCAGGTCGACCCTGAAGCCTTGACCCCGCGCATGACCCTCAGCCAGATCCGCGACAAGGCCCTGCAGGCCAAGCGCTGATTTTGCCTCAGGTGGGGCGCTATTCGGCCCCCACCTTTTTTCTTACTCGAACGAGCCAATCGACATGAAACTTGCCGATCACGATCTGCTGCGTGAAGTGTGCTACATCGACGGGAAATGGCAGGCGGCCGACAACGGCCAGCGCATCGCCGTGACCAACCCGGCCAACGGCGAAGTGCTAGGCCATGTGCCGCGCATGGGCGTAGACGAAACCCGCCGCGCCATTGCCGCCGCTGAGCGTGCCTTGCCAGCCTGGCGGGCACTCACCGCCAAGGAGCGCGCTGCCCGGCTGCAGGCCTGGTTCCGCGAGATCCTCGCGCACCAGGAAGACCTGGCGCGCATCATGACCGCCGAGCAGGGCAAGCCGCTGGCCGAGTCCCGCGGCGAAATCGCATTTGCCGCCGCCTATGTCGAGTTCTATGCCGAGGAGGGCAAGCGCATTTATGGCGATGTCATTCCGTCGCCCAGTGCCGATCGGCGGCTGATCGTGACCAAGGAGCCAATCGGTGTGTGCGCAGCGATCACTCCGTGGAACTTCCCGGCCGCCATGATCACCCGCAAGGCGGCCCCCGCATTGGCGGCGGGTTGCACGCTGGTGCTCAAGCCGGCCTCGCAGACACCCTTCAGCGCCCTGGCGCTTTGCGTGCTGGCCGAGCGGGCGGGTATTCCAGCCGGCGTGTTCAGTGTGGTCACAGGCGACTCCGCCGCCATTGGTGGCGAGCTGACGGCCAGCCCGGTAGTGCGCAAGTTGTCGTTTACCGGTTCGACGCCGATTGGCATTCAGTTGCTGCAGCAGTCGGCAGCGACGGTGAAGAAAGTGACCCTGGAGCTGGGTGGCAACGCGCCTTTTATCGTGTTCGATGATGCTGACCTCGAAAAGGCGGTGGAAGGCGCGTTGATCGCCAAGTTTCGCAACAGCGGGCAGACCTGCGTGTGTGCCAACCGGTTCTTCATCCAGGGCGGGATCTACGCGCGTTTCGTCGAGCGCTTTGCCGAGCGGGTGCGTGAACTGGTGGTAGGGCAGGGTGATGCCCCGGGCACTCAGGTCGGGCCCATGATCGATGGGCGCGCCGCCCTGGGCGTCGAGCAACTGGTAGGCGAGGCGGTGGAGGGCGGTGCGCGGGTGGTGACCGGTGGCCGGCGGCATGCGATGGGCGAGGCGTTTTTCGAGCCGACCTTGCTGGCGGATGTAACGCCCGACATGCGGGTGGCGCGTGAAGAGATATTCGGGCCGGTGGCGCCGATTTTCCGCTTCAGCACTGAAGAGGAAGTGATCGCCCAGGCCAATGACACCGAGTTCGGCTTGGCTTGCTATGTGTATGCGCGGGATGTCGGGCGGGTGTGGCGGGTGTCCGAGGCGCTGGAGTATGGGATGGTTGGCGTGAACGTCGGGGTGGTGGCGACCGAAGTGGCGCCGTTTGGTGGGGTGAAGGCGTCGGGCTTGGGCAGGGAAGGTTCGCGCTACGGGATCGAGGATTACCTGGAGATCAAGTACGTGTGCCTGGGGCTTTGAGCTTTTAAACCAAGGACAGGGTATCCCACTGTAGGCGCAGCCTTGTGCTGCGAAGAGGCCGGTAAAAGCAGCGAAGATCTGCTGTTTTGTCACGGGCCTCTTCGCAGCACAAGGCTGCTCCAGTGAAGCGCGTTGCGTAAGGCAGGTCAGGCCTTGCTGTCGAGCAACCGCTGATACCGCGACAGGCTTTCTTCCAGGTGCTTGCGCAGCGCCGTGCGTGCGCTGTTCACATCACCCATGCTGATCGCCGAAAGAATCGCGCCATGCTCGCGGCCGATCTTCTTGATATGCGCCTGGCGGTTCTTGCCGGTCACCTGGCCATGCTTGAGGTTGAGGTCAAGGATGATGTCCGGCCCCAACGCTTCCAGCAGTTGGGTGAAGTGCGGGTTGTTGGTGGCGCGCGCGATGGCCAGGTGGAACTCGAAATCGGCCTTCGCTTCTTCCTCTTCCGTGGCCCCATCCAGCGAGTTGAAGCGGTCGAACGCTTCGGTGATCGCGGCCATGCTGGCTGGGCTGCGGCGCTCGGCAGCGCGGGCGACCGACTCGGTTTCAATCCCTAGGCGCAGTTCCAGAATCTGGGCGGCGGCGCGGACGTCATCGACCACGCTGTCGATGGCAAAGCCGATGCGCTTGACGTCTTGCTCGACCACGAACACGCCCACGCCCTGGCGCGCGATCAGGCGCCCGCCCAGGCGCAAGGAGGCCACGGCTTCGCGGACTACCGGGCGGCTGACGTTGAATTCCTTGCACAGCTCTTGCTCGGAGGGCAGCTTGGCCCCCGGGCCGTAGGTGCCATTGTCGATCCGGCTGGAAAGCTCCTGGATCACGGTTTCCGCCAGGTTGGCGCGACGCGTTCCTAACGACGCATTCATAAACAAGTTGCTCCTGAAACTGATTGGCTCATCACGGTGGTTCTCCGGCGGGTTGCGCGCAGCCCTCAAGCCTGTTGGGGCGGGATCCGTAGCCAACCCGCGGTGATGTTATGGGCATATGTTATCAAACATCTGACCAGGTGGCCTGAACGGCCGTTCCGGTCAGCTCGGATCCTTCGTCTTTGCACAGCTTTTTTTACCCGTTGCCGTAGCATACACCCATTGACAGTTGCCTGCTGACTGTTATCTTACAAGTGCGATGGCGTACCGGCCAAATCGCAAGCGGTAATCGATGTCGAGGTTCGTCCAATGACTACTGGGAGCTGAGCATGAATAACAACAAGGCAGGGCGTACTACCCTTGCGACCGCGGTAACGTTGCTGATGGCCATGGGGACGGCAAACGCAGCAGACAGTGAAATTGTCAGGATCGGCTTCGCCGGCCCCCTGACCGGGCCATCGGCACACCAGGGACAGGACGTCGAACATGGTATCCAGATCGCGCTGGAAGAGGCCAACCAGCAGCAACTGAAGCTCGGTGACAAGGTCGCGCAGTTCAAGCTGGTGTCCGAAGATGACGTGGCCGACCCACGCACCGGCACCGCAGTGGCCCAGCGCCTGGTGGATTCGAAGGTGGCAGTGGTGATCGGCCATTACAACTCTGGCACCAGCATACCCGCCTCGAAGATTTACGCCGCCGCTGGCATCCCGCAGATCTCGCCTTCGGCCACCAACCCGGCATTGACCCGCCAAGGCATCCCTTCGGTGTTCCGCGTGGTCAACGATGACGCCACCCTGGGTCGCTATGCCGGCAACTACCTGGTGGGCAAGCTCGAGGCCAAGCGCATCGCCATCTTCGACGACCGCACGGCCTACGGTCAGGGCCTGGCCGACGAGGTGACCAAGGCGGTCAAGGCGGCAGGCGGCAACGTGGTGGTGCGTGAGTACACCAACGACAAGTCCACCGATTTCAACGCCATCCTCACCACCGCCAAGGCGCAGAAAGCCGACGCGGTGTTCTTCGCGGCCCTCGACTACCAGGCCGCGCCCATGGCCAAGCAGATGAAAAACCTGGGCCTGAAGGCGCGCTTCATGAACATCGGCAACCTGCCCAACGATTCGTTCAAGCAGATGGCCGGCAGCGCCGCCGAAGGCACCTACGCCTGGAACTACGGCACGCCGTTGCTGGAAATGCCCAAGGGTGCGGCCTTCGAGCAAAAGCTCAAGGATAAGTTCGGGGTTGGCGTGGTGCAGTCCTCGCCAGCCGCCTACGACGCCACCTGGGCGGCCATCAGCGCGATGGTCAAGGCCGGCTCCGCCGACCCCAAAACCTACCTGCCGGTGCTCAAGCGCGAAAGCTATGACGGCGTGACCGGCACCATCGCCTTCGATGACCAGGGCAACCTCAAGAGCCCGGCAGCGACGGTGTTCCAGTTTGCCGACGGCGGCTGGAAGACCCTTTCGGTCGAGCGCGATTGACCGCCGCTGCGTTACACCCATAACAAGCAGGCCTGCGCCTGCGACATAACAAGAAGACTTTTCCCACCTGCCAGGCCAGTCGGTCGCGTGGCGCAGTATCGCCGCGCGCCGACGTCAACGCAGTTTCGAGGATTCAGCTCGTGGACGGTAATTTCGATATCTTGTTGCAACAGGTCCTCAACGGCCTGGTGCTGGGCAGCATCTACGCCCTGGTAGCCTTGGGCTACACCATGGTCTACGGCATCATCGGCCTGATCAACTTCGCCCATGGCGAAGTGGTGATGGTCGGCGCCATGGTGACCATTTCGGTACTGACGATGCTGGCGGGCGCAGGCTTCGCCCCCGGCATCATCACCTTGCTGCTGGCGATCATGGCCGCGGTGGTGGTGTGCATGCTGCTGGCCCAGGGCATGGAAAAGTACGCCTACCGACCCCTGCGCAAAGCGCCCCGGCTGACGCCGCTGATCCTCGCCATCGGCATTTCCATTGTTCTGCAGAACTTGGCGATGATGATCTGGGGGCGGGGTTACAAGACCTTCCCTGAGGTGGTTGAGACCCAGCCGATAGACGTGTTCGGCGCCACGGTCACCAACGTACAGCTGTCGATCATGCTGATTGCTGTGGTGATCATGCTCGGCCTCTGGCTGCTGGTGGACAAAACCCGCCTGGGCAAGGCCATGCGGGCCACCGCGCAAAACCAGGAAGTGGCTGGGCTGATGGGCATCAACATCAACCGGGTGATCAGTGCAACTTTCCTGATCGGTGCCAGCCTGGGTGCGATCGCCGGGGTCATGCGCGCAATCAACTACGGCCAGGCCGACGCCTACATGGGCTTGTTGCTGGGCCTCAAGGCCTTCTCGGCGGCGGTGCTTGGCGGTATCGGCAACCTGTTCGGCGCGATGGCCGGCGGCCTGTTGCTGGGGCTGATCGAGTCCCTGGCGGCAGGGTACACCGGGCAGATCACCGGCGGTTTCCTGGGGGCCAACTACCAGGACATCTTTGCCTTCGCGGTGCTGATCCTGGTGCTGTTGTTCCGCCCCAACGGGCTGCTTGGCGAACGCCAGGCCGACCGGGCGTAAGGAGGTGCACCCAATGAAAAACCTCAAGACGCAATACCTGCTGCTGATCCTCGGTTTCGTCGCCTTGCCGTTTTTGGTCGAAGCCATCCCGATGCTAGGCCCCACCTGGGTGCGCATCCTCGGCTTCGCCATGCTCTACGTGCTGCTGGCGCTGGGCCTGAACATCGTCATCGGGTATGCCGGCCTGCTCGACATGGGTTACATCGGCTTCTATGCCATCGGCGCCTACCTGTATGCCTTGCTGGCTTCACCGCACCTGCACATGGCCGGGCTCGTGGAGGGTGTGCTGGACTGGCCGCTGTGGATGATCATCCCGCTGGCGGCGGTTGCCGCTGCCATCTGCGGCGTGCTGATCGGCGCACCGGTGCTCAAGTTGCGCGGCGACTACCTGGCCATCGTTACCCTCGGCTTCGGTGAGATCATCCGCATCTTCATGAACAACCTGGACCAGCCGGTGAACCTCACCAACGGCCCCCAGGGCATCAGCAACATCGCACCGCTGCACGTGGACGGTGGCCCCTGGATGCATGCCGTGGGCGAGGCGCCGGCGCCCTTGCTGTCGCTGCAGCAGAGCTGGAGCCTGTTCGGCCTGAACGTCTCGCCAGTGGTCAGCTACTACCTGTTCTTCCTGTTCATCGTCATCCTTTGCATCGTGCTGTCCAAGCGCCTTGAGGTCTCGCGCATCGGCCGCGCCTGGATGGCCCTGCGCGAGGACGAAGTGGCGGCCGAAGCCATGGGCCTGAACAAGCGCAATCTGAAACTGCTGGCGTTCGCCATGGGGGCGACCTTTGGCGGTGTGTCCGGAGTGCTGTTCTCCAGTTACCAGGGCTTCGTCAGTCCCGAGTCGTTCACCCTGATGGAGTCGATCATGGTGCTGGCGATGGTGGTGCTGGGTGGTATGGGCTCGATTCGCGGCGTGGTGCTGGGGGCGTTGATCCTGTCGGTGATGCCTGAGCTGTTCCGTGACCTGGTCAACTGGGTTCAGCCCTGGGTCATGGACAACGTCACCTTCATCAGCCGCGACATCCTGCGCAACGTGCTGGATGCCTCGACCCTGCGCATGCTGGTATTTGGCTTGGCGCTGATCCTGGTGATGCGTTTTCGCCCCGAGGGCCTGTGGCCGTCAGGCCGGCGCCGCGCCGAGCTGCACGATGACGACCCGGAGCCTGCGCCCACGACTGACGTTTCCTTCGAACTCCCGGCCAAAGAGGTGGGCAAGGCATGAGCGACGTACTTCTCGAACTGCACCAGGTGAGCAAGTTCTTTGGCGGCCTGCAGGCGTTGCACGGCATCGACCTGAGCATCCGCCGGGGTGAGATCCGTGGTTTGTTAGGCCCTAACGGTGCCGGCAAGACCACATTGTTCAACGTGCTCACCGGGCTGTACCGGGCCGAGCAGGGGCGGGTGATGTTCGATGGCAAGCCCCTGCGCATCAGCAAGCCGCATAAGGTGGTGGAGGCCGGTATCTCGCGGACGTTCCAGAACATCCGCCTGTTCCACAACATGACAGCCCTGGAGAACGTCATGATCGGCCGCCACGTGCGCACCCGCAGTGGGGTGTTCGGCGCCATCTTGCGGACCCCGGCCTGCGTGCGCGAAGAGCGTGAAATTCGCCAGGCCGCGCGGCACTGGTTGAATTACGTGGGCATTGCCCACCTGGCCGGCGAGCTGGCCAAGAGCTTGTCCTATGGTGACCAGCGCCGCCTGGAAATCGCCCGGGCCCTGGCCACTGAACCCAAGCTGATCGCCCTGGACGAACCGGCGGCGGGCATGAACGCGTCGGAAACCGAAGGCCTGCGCCAACTGATGTGCAAGATGCAGGCGGACGGCAAGACGGTGCTGTTGATCGAGCATGACGTGAAGTTAGTGATGGGCCTGTGTGATCACATCACCGTGCTGGAGTTCGGCCGCAAGATCGCCGACGGCCTGCCGGCCGATGTGCGCAAGGACCCACGGGTGATCGAGGCGTACCTCGGCGCGGAGGCAGTGGCATGAAGAACATTCTGCAAGTGAGCGACCTCAAGGTCAGCTACGGCGCCATCCAGGCCATCAAGGGCATCGACCTGCGGGTGGGTGAGGGTGAGATGGTCGCTTTGATCGGCGCTAACGGTGCCGGCAAGACCACCACCCTGAAGACCTTGGCCGGCCTGTTGAAACCGACTGACGGCACGATCACCTTCGACGGCAAGGCCCATGCATCTATCAAAGGCCATGACCTGATCCGCGAAGGCCTGGCGCTGGTGCCGGAAGGGCGGGGTATTTTCCCCAAGCTGACCGTGCACGAGAACTTGGAGATGGGCGCCTTCACCCGTCGCGACGGCAAGGACGCCATCGGTGCCGATATCGAGCGCATGTATGGGATTTTCCCGCGGCTGAAGGAGCGTGCGCACCAATTGGCCGGGACCATGTCGGGCGGCGAGCAGCAGATGCTGGCCATCTCCCGCGCGCTGATGGGACGGCCCAAACTGTTGCTGCTGGACGAGCCGTCGATGGGGTTGGCACCGATCATCGTGCAGAAGATCTTCGAGACCATCGTCGAGGTGGTCAAGGGTGGCGTGACGCTGTTGCTGGTGGAGCAGAATGCCCGGCTGGCGCTGCAGACCTGCCAGCGCGCCTATGTGATCGACGGCGGGCGCATCAGCCTTGAAGGGTGCGCCAAAGAACTGCTGCATGACGACCAGGTGAAGAAGGCTTACCTGGGGGAATGACTGAGGCACTGGGGGCGTAAAGCGCCCCCCATAACACGCGAGCCTTAACTGTGCGGCACTGCCTTGGTCGCCGCATTGCCCGCATATTCAGGCTTCAAGTGCCCCTGCTCATCCAGCAGGTACGCATCCATCACCTCGCGCACTACCGGCCCTGCCACGCGCCCGCCCGCTTCGCCGTTCTCGATCATCACCGCCACCACCACGCTTGGGTGATCGGCCGGTGCGAAGCCGACGAACAGGGCGTTGTCGCGGTGCCGTTCCAGGGTCTTGTTGCGGTTGTAGCGCTCGCCTTGCTTGATCGCCACCACCTGCGCCGTACCGCTCTTGCCGGCGATGCGGTACTGCGCGCCGGCCGCCGAGGCGCGGGCGATGCCGCGGGGGTCGTGCATGACCATCTGCATGCCTTGGCTGACCTGGTCCCAGGCGCGTTTGTCATGCAGCACGATGTCGGGCATCGGGTTGGGGTCGACCGGCGTCTCGCCACCCACCGTCATGGCCAGGTGCGGACGGTGCCATACCCCCTTGCTCGCCAGCAGGCTAGTGGCCTGGGCCAATTGCAGCGGGGTGACCTGCATGTAGCCCTGGCCGATCCCCAGGATCAACGTCTCGCCCGGGAACCAGGCCTGGCGGCGCGTGGCGCGCTTCCATTCGGCGGAAGGCATCAGCCCGGACGCTTCCTCGAACATGTCCAGCGACACCTTCTGCCCCAGGCCGAACTCGGCCATGTAGTCGTGCAGGCGCTCGATCCCCAGCTTGTGCGCGAGGTCGTAGAAGTAGGTGTCGTTGGACCGCATGATGGCGGTGTACATGTCTACCCAGCCGTCACCGCTGCGGTTCCAGTTGCGGTATTTGTGTTCGTAGTTGGGCAGCTCGTAGTAGCCCGGGTCGAACACCCGGCTGCCGGGGGTGATCACGCCACTGTCCAGGCCGGCGATGGCCACTTCCGGCTTGACCGTCGAGCCCGGCGCATACAAACCGCGCAGCACGCGGTTGAACAGCGGCCGGTCGATGGAATCGCGCAGGGCGGCGTACTGCTTGAAGCTGATGCCTTTGACGAACAGGTTGGGGTCGAAGCTTGGGTTGCTCACCATCGCCAGCACGTCGCCATTGGCAGGGTCCAGCACCACCACCGAACCGCGGCGGTCGCCCAGGGCCTTTTCGGCCGCCAGTTGCAAGTGGCTATCCAAGCTCAGGATGATGTCCTTGCCTGGGATCGGGGCCTTGTGGTTGAGCACGCGCATGACCCGGCCCTGGGCGTTGGTCTCGACTTCTTCGTAGCCCACCTGGCCGTGCAGTTGGCTTTCGTAGAAGTGCTCGATACCGGTCTTGCCGATCGACTGCGTGCCGCGATACTCGGTGCTGTCGAGGGTCTTGGCTTCTTTCTCGTTGATGCGCCCGACATAACCCACCGAATGGGCGAAATGCTCGGCCAGTGGGTATTCGCGGATGAACTGCGGTTCTACCTCAAGGCCGGGCAGGCGGAACTGGTTGACCGCAACCAGGGCGATCTGTTCTTCGTTCAGGCCGACCATCAGGGTGACCGGCTCGAAGGGTTTGCGGCCGCGGCGCAGGTCCTTGTCGAACTGCCGGCGGTCATCCTCCGAAAGGCTCAACACCTGCGCCAGGGTATCCAGCACCTTGGCCGAGTCGCCGGCCCGTTCACGGGTCATGGTCAGGTCGAAACTGGGCTTGTTGTCGGCCAGCACCACACCGTTGCGGTCGTAGATCAACCCGCGCTCAGGGGCGATGGGCAGCACGTGTACGCGGTTGTTTTCCGACACGGCGCTCTGCTGGTCATGTTGCAGCACCTGCAGCACATAAAGGCGGCCCACGAGGACGGCGACCAGGGTGAAGACCAGGGTGGCGCAGGCGATCAGCCGGCGGTTGACCAGGTGCTTTTCCTTTTCGTGGTCCTTGAGGGGGATGGGCTGCGGCATGGGTGGCTCTGTGGGGTGGCGGTGTGGACGGGCGGCGGCCCCGGGGCCGGCGATGCTACGCAACCCCTCCCTTTCGCTCAAGGCAGGCGGCCTTGGGCAGGGGCTGGCGATCAGCTGTTGGCCCCGGTATCAGGGTGTTCACGGCGAACATGAAGATTTGTTCATGCCGGCACTTGGGTGGCTGCGCAGAGGGGGCGTAGAAGGTTGTTTGTGGATCCAAAAAACAACTGCTGTGCGATAAGCGAACGAAATAATCATCAAGCGCTAAATTAATAAGATATTGAAAATTAAAGGATTATTTTGTTAATTCGTGGTGCGCTTGTCGCTTTGTGTCGTCAGATTGGTGTTTAGCAAATGACGCACGGTTGTCTGTGGATCCATTATCTGGTTGATTAGCGCCTGACGACGGCCAGCCCTCCGGCCGTGCGCGACGACAATTACAAGAAGGGTCCAGTCATGAATGGCTTATCTAGGGCACGGAACCGTCAACGTTCCTTCTGCTCTGCTTGCGTGTGCACGTCTGTCCTCCCGCCTGTGGCCCGCATCGGCCTGCAGGTGGCCCCATGAACTCCGATCTCAAGCAACGTCTGGACAATGACCCGATGGGCCGCTTCCAGTGCCTGGCCATCGGCATTTGCATCGTGCTGAACATGATCGATGGCTTTGACGTGCTGGTGATGGCCTTCACGGCCGCCTCGGTGTCTGCCGAGTGGGGCCTGAGTGGGGCGCAGGTGGGGCTGCTGCTCAGCGCCGGCCTGTTCGGCATGGCGGCAGGGTCACTGTTTATTGCACCGTGGGCCGACCGCGTTGGCCGGCGCCCATTGATTCTGTTCTGTCTGGCGCTTTCCGGTGTGGGCATGTTGCTCTCGGCGTTGAGCCAGAGCCCGTTGCAACTGGCGCTGCTGCGCGGGCTGACCGGCCTTGGCATCGGCGGCATCCTGGCCAGCAGCAATGTGATCGCCAGTGAATATGCCAGCAAACGCTGGCGTGGCCTGGCGGTGAGCCTGCAGTCCACGGGGTATGCCCTGGGCGCGACCTTGGGCGGCTTGTTGGCGGTATGGCTGCTGGGCCACTGGGGCTGGCGTTCGGTGTTCCTGTTCGGCGGCATCGTCACGGTGCTGGTGATCCCGCTGGTGCTGCTGTGGCTGCCGGAGTCGCTGGACTTTTTGTTGGCACGCCGCCCGGCGAATGCCTTGGCGCGGGTCAATCGGTTGGCCGACAAACTCGGGCAACCGGCACTGTCCCAGCTGCCGCCGCCCGCGCAAAGCGTGCCTGGTGCCGCCACAGGGTTCAGGCAGTTGCTGACCCCCGCCATGCGCCGTACCACGTTGGTGATCTGGTTGCTGTTCTTCCTGGTGATGTTCGGCTTCTACTTCGTCATGAGCTGGACCCCGAAGCTGCTGGTCGCGGCTGGCTTGTCGGCGCAGCAGGGCATTACCGGCGGGGTGCTGCTGAGCGTTGGCGGCATCCTTGGTGCGGCGCTGATTGGCGGCCTGTCGTCACGCTGGCCACTGAGCCGCGTGTTGGCGATGTTCATGCTGGTCACGGCCGGGCTGCTGGTGCTGTTCGTGGCCAGCGGGTCATCGGTCACTGCCGCGCTGGCGCTGGGCTTGCTGATCGGGCTGTTCGCCAACGGTTGCGTGGCTGGGCTGTATGCGCTGTCACCGGTGGTCTATGACGCGTCGGTGCGCGCCACCGGGGTCGGCTGGGGCATCGGCATTGGCCGGATTGGCGCAATCCTGTCGCCGACCGTGGCCGGCGTACTGCTCGACGGCGGCTGGCAACCGCTGCACCTGTATGGGGTGTTTGCCAGTGTCTTCGTGCTTGCTGCTGGTTGCCTGGTGTTGCTCAAGCCAGCGTCGCGGCCGGGGCAGGCAGTGATGGCCGATGCCTAGGGTCGGGCTTTTGGTGCCCGGCCTGGCCGTAGATCCCAGCAAAATGTTGCCTAGAATGGGTGTGGCTGGCAGGTGTACGCCGCAGCATTTTTGCCGGCATTGAGATCGAGCGCCGCCCGCGCGGCGCTCGATCTCATGGCCACCCAATGCGTCGTGGCGAGCACTACGATAAGATTACCGCTCATGTCTCTGGAAACTGCCTGGATGAGCAAGCCCGGTCAATTGGTGCTGGTTACGCTTCGCAAGATGATCGCCTCCGGCGAGTTGGCGGCCGGCGAGCGTCTGATGGAAATCCCCACCGCCGAACTGTTCGGTGTCTCGCGGATGCCGGTGCGCATGGCGTTTCGCACCCTCGAACAGGAGGGCCTGCTGGTGCGTTTTGGCGGGCGTGGGTTTCAGGTGCGTTCCGTCAGCGCAGACGACATCGCCGGTGCGGTCGAGGTGCGTGGCGTGCTGGAAGGCCTGGCTGCGCGCCAAGCGGCAGAACGTGGGCTGTCCGCTGAAGCGCGCGCAGCGCTGCAGCGCTGCCTGGTCGAAGGCGATCAACTGTTCGACAAGGGTTTTGTCACCGAGGAAGACCTGCAGGCCTACCATGACCTCAACATGCGCTTCCACCAGGTGATCATCGCAGCCAGCCACAACCCGGCGATTGCCGATGCCCTGGCGCGCAATGACCACCTGCCGTTTGCCTCGGTCACTGCGCTGGCCGTGGACCGCCATGACCTGGCGCGTGAGTACCGGCGCTTCAACTATGCACACATGCAGCACCATTCGGTGTTCGATGCCCTGGTCAGCGGGCAGGGCGCTCGCGCCGAGGCCATCATGCGCGAGCACGCCAATGCCACCTTGCGCTACGCCGAGACGTTCGGCGCGGCCACGGCCGATGCGCGCATGAAGGTCATCCTGCCCTCGTCTTAAAGCGCTTCAGATATCCAGCACCAGCAGTGGCGTTTTCGAGCGCGAGCAGCAGGGCGTGAACTGATCGTTCTGCGCCTGCTCCTGTTCCGTGAGGAACAGGTCGCGATGCTCCGGTGTGCCTGCCAGCACGCGCGTCAGGCAGGTGCCGCAAATGCCTTGCTCGCACGACATGGCGATCGCGATGCCGTGCTGTTCAAGCACCTGCACCACACTCTGGTCGGCGGGCACCTCGAAGACCTGGCCGGTGCTGTTCACCTGCACCGAGAAGCTGCCGTCGTTCTGCGTATCAGCCGGCGCGGCGGCAAAGTATTCGCGGTGCAGGCATGCCTCCTGCCAGCCCTGCGCCTTGGCGCTTTCCAGCACATGCTGCATGAACCCGCTTGGGCCGCACACATACAGGTGCATATCGTCTTGCGGGTTGGCCAATACCTGGGCGATGTCCAGTGCAGTCTCGGGTTGCTCGTCGAAATGCACGAACAGGCGGTCGGCGAAGACGGCACCGCGCATGCGTTCGACGAAGGCTGCACGTTCGCTGGAACGGGCGCAGTAATGCAGTTCGAAGTCCTCGCCGCTGTGGGCCAGTTGCTCGGCCATGCAGAGGATCGGCGTAATGCCGATGCCACCTGCGAACAACAGGCTGCGACGGGCGCCCTGGGCCAGGGGGAACAAGTTGCGCGGTGCGCTGATACGCAGGCGGGCACCGTTGTGCACCTGCTCGTGCAGGCTGCGCGAGCCGCCACGTGAGGCAGGGTCCTTGAGTACGCCGATCAGGTAACGGTGGCGTTCTTCGGGGTGATTGCACAGTGAATACTGGCGGACTTGCCCATCCGGCAGGTGCACGTCAATGTGCGCGCCTGCACTAAAGGGCGGTAGCAGGCTGCCATCGATTGCGGCCAGCTCGAAGCTGCAGATGTCCTGCGCTTCGTCGTTACGGGAAACCACTACGGCATCGATCATGTCCGCTCCTCGTCAGGCTGGGCTTGCGCTGGTCGCGATCAGTTGGGCTTGGGCCGTGCGTTCGTTGGCGATCAGGCGCTCCAGTATCTTGCGCGACTGGACCCCGCCGGCATCGATGTTGAGCTTGAGCAGGTTGCGCTCGGGGTAGGCGAGCAGGTTCTGTTGCTGGCGTTCGAGCATTTCCAGGTCTTCGCTGAAGATCTTGCCTTGGCCTTCGCGGATGTTGGCGGTCAGTGTTTCGTCGTGCGCTGCAAAGTTGCGCGCCATGCCCCAGAAGTACCAGATCGAGGTGTCGGTCTCTGGGGTGATGAAGTCGACCACAATGCTTGAGGCTTTGTGCTGCGCATCGGCGTGATAACCCCCTTTGCCTGCGTGGGCCACGCCAACTTCGATCAGCACATGACTGGGCGGGGTGAAGCGGCAGATCTGCCAGCGGTCCACCGGCACATCGTCGGCCAGGCCGTTGCCGCGCAGGGCCATGCGCCAGAACGGCGGTGCCATGATGTTTTCCATGTGCCGGGCAGTCACCACTTCGTCACCGGTGACGGTGGTCACGGGCGGGGCTTCGTCGATTTCCTTCTGACCAATGCTGGAGGCATGCACGTAGGTTTCGTGGGTCAGGTCCATGAGGTTGTCGATCATCAGCCGGTAGTCGCAGCCAATGTGGAACAGCCCGCCGCCGTAGGCCCACGCGTCATTCACCGCCCACTCCAGGTGTGGGATCAGGCTTGGGTCTGCTTGCGCCTGGTCGCCGGGCCAGACCCAGATGAAGCCGTAGCGCTCGACCACCGCGAAGGTCTTGTTGCAAGGGAAGCCCCTGACCCGCTGCCCTGGCATCTCCACGGTCTTGCCGTCGCAGCCCATCACCAGGCCATGGTAGCCACACACCAGGTTGCCGTTTTCGACATAGCCCAACGACAGTGGGGCGCCGCGGTGTGGGCAAAAATCTTCCACCGCAGCTACCCGGTTTTCGTGGCCCCTATAGAACACGATCCGCTCCCCGCAGACCTGACGGCCCAGCGGTTTCTCGGCAATTTCATCGGGGGTGCAGGCGACATACCACGTGTTTTTGGGGTACATGGAGGCTCTCCGGGGTAGCGATTGTTTTTATTTAATGGATCCATTAAATGTGGCGGAGGGCGGCCTGGTCAACGATCATTGCATTTTTTGCTGATTTATCTGGGCGATTATCGGACTGCTATGAGTGATTTTTTGTTTTATGGATCCATTAATTGGGGTTTTCAGCACTGCTGGATGTCACCCTGCCGCGCTTGAACGATCCGGAACCTGACGAAACCAATCCCGACCTCGCCTGGCACAAACAGCAGTGGCATGCAGTGCCTAGCGAGACCCTGACCGAACAGGTTTTTTTCAGGTCCTGGACTTCGGCGCGATCACGTTTGAAGCCAGTGGTCGAGACGTTGGCCAGGTTGTTGGAAATGGTGTCCAGGGCGGACAGGCCGGTTTTAGCGACCCAACGAGCCGGAAGCATGCTGTTCTCCTCGTGCGCCTGTTTACGGCACCCGTTCAAATGTGATTAGCCGATTTGCAATTGAGCGCTTGTACTCATTGAATGTTAGGAAGTATTAGCGCCAAGGTTCAGCGTCGAAAACTGGTAGAAATACCAGGTGACCCGTTCCACTCGCGACGCCGAAGGTTGACTTCCAGATCACCCTTTCCGCTTGCCAGACCGAGCCGGACCAGAACGCCTTCGCAACACTGGAGCTGGATGGCAAGAATGGCTCGCTGCCGATCGGCCCCATCGCAAAGGGTGTCTTCAACCTCACCGCCGACTCCAATCAGGGGTTGCCGAATTGCAAGGTCGCACTCAACGTAGTGATCAACATGACGTCCTGGTAACCCTTGCACAGCCGTGACCTGCTATGCCTATGGGATACAACGCGCAAAGAGGACAGTCCCCCGATGCTGGTCGTCGAGCAACTGCACAAGTCATTCATCACACCCCAAGGCCCGCTGCTTGTGCTGCAGGGCATCGACCTGCGCTTGGCCCGCGGCAGCAGCCTGGCGCTGATGGGGGAGTCGGGGAGTGGCAAGAGCACCTTGCTGCATTTGATTGCCGGCCTGGACCGGGCCGACAGCGGGCGCATCCTGATTGATGACGAACCCCTCGATGGCCGTTCGGAGTCGGCACTGGCGCGGTGGCGCCGGGACGGCATTGGCCTGGTGTTTCAGCAGTACAACCTGATCAGCAGCCTGGACGTGGCGGCCAACCTTGCGTTTCAAGCCCGGCTTGCCAACCGGCATGACCCGCACTGGCTGGCGTACTTGGCAGAGCGCCTGGGGCTGGCTGCGTTATTGACGCGCTACCCGGAACAGCTATCTGGCGGCCAGCAACAGCGGGTCGCCATTGGCCGCGCCCTGGCCGGTCGCCCCGCCTGGGTGTTGGCAGACGAGCCGACCGGCAGCCTTGACGAAGCCAGCAGCGATGAGGTGTTAGGACTGTTTTTGCAACTGGTCGCCGAGGCCGGCAGCAGTGTCCTGATGGTGACCCACAGCCAGCGCCTGGCGGCGCGGCTAGCGCACAGTTGCTACCTGCAGGCGGGCCGCGTGCGCGCCGAGCACGGCCTATGAGCCCATTGCTGCTGACCCTGCAGGCGTTGTTGAGCCATTGGCGGCGCCATCGCGTGCAGTGCCTTAGCATCTTTACCGGGTTGTGGCTGGCCACTGCGTTATGGACCGGCGTCCAGGCACTCAACAGCCAGGCGCGCAGCGACTACGCCCGCGCCAGTGCGGTACTGGCGGCACCGATGCAGGCGCAGCTGGTGCCGCGTGACGGCGAACGCTTCGAGCAGGCGCTGTATGTGCAACTGCGCCAGTTGGGCTGGCCGGTTGCCCCGGTGCTGGAGGGGCGGTTGCGGTTTTCTGGCGAGCAGCCGGTGACTGTCCGGCTGATTGGCGTCGAGCCGTTGAGCTTGCCAGTTTCCACTGCCGTGGCCGGTGTGCGGGTGGCCGATTTCGACCTGCAGGCCTTTATTGGTACGCCGGGGCAGGCCTGGGTAGGGCCGGACACCTTGCGCCAACTGGGCAAAACCGTTACCGACGTGGCCGTCAGCAGCGAAGGGCAGCGGCTGCCACCCTTTGTGCTCAAGCCGGAGTTGGCGCCCGGGGTGATCGTGGTCGACATCGGCCATGCGCAGGCCTTGCTGCAGGCACCCGGACAGCTGTCGCGGCTTCTACTGACAGGGCCTTCGGCGCCCTTGCCCGCAGCCATCGCTGCGCGGCTCGAACTGCAAACACCGAGTGATGACGGTGGCCTGCAACGCCTGACCGAGAGCTTTCACCTGAACCTCACCGCCCTCGGCTTGCTGGCCTTCGTGGTCGGGCTGTTCATCGCCCACGCCGCCATTGGCCTGGCACTGGAGCAACGCCGTGGCTTGATCAGAAGCCTGCGGGCCTGTGGCGTCAGTTTGCATTGCCTGTTGCTCGGCCTGGCGCTGGAGCTGGGCCTGTTCGCGGTGCTGGGCGGGCTGGCCGGGGTGGCGGGCGGCTATGGGTTGGCCGCGTTGCTGTTGCCAGACGTTGCCGCGAGTTTGCGTGGCTTGTATGGCGCCCAGGTCGCCAGCGTGTTGCACCTGCCGGCTGGGTGGTGGTTGGCTGGGGTGCTGGTGAGTGTGCTCGGGGCCTTGTTGGCTGGGCTGAGCAGTGTTTTTCAGGCCGCGCGCCTGCCCCTGTTGGCGCTGGCTCAACCCCAGGCCTGGCGCTTGGCGCAAGGCCGTTGGTTGCGGCGCCAGACGTGGGTGGCACTGCTGTTGCTGCTGGTGGCGCTTGGCTGTTGGCAACTGGGCCAGGGCTTGGCCAGCGCTTTCGCCTTGCTGGCGGCGTTGTTGCTGGCCTCGGCGTTGCTGTTACCGCCCTTGCTCGACGGCGTGCTGGCCTGGGCTGCGCGTGGGCGCCGACGGCCGCTGTCGCAGTGGTTCGTCGCCGACAGCCGCCAGCAATTACCCGGGTTGAGCCTGGCGCTGATGGCCTTGTTGCTGGCACTGGCCGCCAGTGTTGGCGTGGGCAGCATGACCGAGGGCTTTCGCAAGACCTTCATCGGCTGGCTCGATGCGCGTTTGTCCGCCGACCTTTACGTGACGCCTCGGGACACCGCGCAGGGCCTGCAGATCAGTGAGTGGCTCAAGCAGCAACCTGCGGCCACGGCGGTGCTGCCAGGCTGGCGAGTGGAAACGCACCTTAAGGGTTGGCCAGTGCAGGTGCAGGGGGTTATCGACCACCCGGCCTACCGCGACCGCTGGCCGTTGCTGGACCAGCACGCGCAGGCCTGGCAGCAGTTGGCGGCGGGCAAGGCGGTGATGCTCAGTGAACAATTGGCCCGCCGCCTAGGGCTGGCGGTGGGCGACACTTTGATGCTGGCGGCCGACGCTGCGCCGCCCATGACGGTTGTGGGGGTGTACGCCGACTACGGCAACCCCAAGGGCCATGTGCTGGTCAATGCCGACTGGCTGCGTAGGCATTGGCCGCAGGCGACATTGACCGGCCTGAGCGTGGATGTCGTGCCCACGCACCTGGCACCCCTCAAAGCTGAGTTGCAGCAGCGCTTTGCCCTGGACGACAGCCGGGTGGTCGAGCAATCGCGCCTCAAGCGCTGGTCGACCGAGGTGTTCAACCGCACCTTTGCCGCCACCGCCGCCCTCAACAGCCTGACACTGGGTGTCGCCGGCGTGGCCATGTTCATCAACCTGCTGACCCTGAGCCAAAGCCGCCTGGGCCAGCTGGCGCCGCTCTGGGCATTGGGTGTGCGGCGCACGCAACTGGTTTGGCTGACCCTGGGCCAAACGCTCATGCTGAGCAGCCTCACCGTGCTGCTGGCGATCCCTGTCGGTGTCGTGTTGGCCTGGTGCCTGGTGGCGGTGGTGAATGTGCAGGCATTTGGCTGGCGGTTGCCGCTGTATGTGTTTCCTGGGCAATTGGTGCAACTGGCGGTGCTGGGCATCCTCACCAGCCTGCTGGCCAGTGCCTGGCCGCTGTGGCAACTGGCGCGGCGCCAGCCCAGCGATCTGTTGAGGCAGTTTGCCGATGAACGTTAAAGCCTGTGTCGTGCTGTGCACGCTGCTGAGCGGCTGCGACCAGCCTGCGTCAGCGCCGCAGAGTTTTGCCGGGTTGGGCGAGCAGGCAAGTGGGTTCAGCCAGGTGACCCGCGATCACCCCTTGGTGTTCCCGCGCGATCACGGTGCTCATGAGGGGTTTCGCATCGAATGGTGGTATGTCACCGCCAACCTTGAAGACGCCCAAGGGCGGGACTGGGGCGTGCAGTGGACGCTGTTCCGTTCGGCCTTGCGCCCGGGGGCGGAAACGGCCGACTGGAACAGCCCGAACCTGTGGATGGGGCATGCTGCCCTGACTGGGCCGGGTGGGCATCGCTCTGGCGAGACCCTGGCGCGTGGCGGTGTCGGGCAGGCAGGCGTCGAGGCCCAGCCGTTCCGGGCCTGGATCAATGACTGGTCACTGGAGGGGGGGGAGGGCATTGCAGGGTTGCACATGAAGGCTGCCGGCCAAGGCTTTGGTTACGACCTGAATCTGCGCAGTGACAGGCCGCTGGTGCTGCACGGCAGCCAGGGCTACAGCGAAAAGTCGGGCAAGGGGCAAGCGTCGTATTACTACAGCCAGCCGTTCTACCGCGTCAGCGGCGAGGTGGAGCGCGATGGCCTATGCATTGCGGTCACCGGTCAGGCCTGGCTGGACCGGGAGTGGAGCAGCCAGCCGCTGGCGGCCGGGCAAACGGGCTGGGACTGGTTTTCACTGCACCTGGACAGCGGCGCGAAGCTGATGCTGTTCCAGGTGCGCGAGGCCAAGGGTTTGCCGTATCGGGCGGGGACCTGGGCCAGTGCCCAGGGCGAGGTGGTAGCGCTGCGAGGCGATCAGATTCAGCTTCAGGCGTTGGCCTGGACGCGGCAGGAAAACGGCAAGGAGGTGCCGACACGTTGGCGAGTGCGGGTGCTGGCGTACGGCGTGGATGTGCAAGTTGATGCCGTCGAGCCGCGTGCCTGGATGAACACCCGGTTTCCTTACTGGGAGGGGCCGGTGAGGTTGCAGGGGAGTGCGGGCGGGCGGGGGTATCTGGAGATGACGGGGTATTAGGGGCATGCA